>NZ_JCBANG010000089.1:0-25259 GCF_059760905.1 Achromobacter sp. 1011811831 | reverse complement strand
GCGCGGCCAGCGTCTCGTCCAGCGCCGCCACCAGGCGGTCCGCGTCGGCCGTGGAAAACGGCAGCGGCGGGCGGATCTTCAAGATATTGGCATGCTCGCCGGCGCTGCTGATCAGCACCTGCCGGTCGCGCAACCCGTTGACCACGCGCGCCGCCTGCTCGGCGGCCGGTTCGCGCGTGGCGCGGTCGCGCACCAGCTCCACGCCGATGAACAGGCCCGCGCCGCGCACGTCGCCGATGAGGTCGTGGCGCGCGGCCAATCCTTGCAGGCGTTCGCGCAGGTAGACGCCGACGCTCTCGGCGTTCCGCATCAGCCCTTCCTGCTGCACCGTGCGCAACACCGCCAGGCCGGCCGCCGCCGATACCGGGTTGCCGCCGAAGGTGTTGAAGTAGCGGCTGTTGCGGCCGAAGGCCTCCAGCACTTGCGGCCTGGCCGCCACGCCAGCCACCGGATGGCCATTGCCCAGCGGCTTGCCCATGGTGATCAGGTCCGGCGCCACGCCGTGCCGCATATAGCCCCACAGCGTCTCGCCGGTGCGCCCCATGCCGGCCTGCACCTCGTCGGCGATGAACAGGCCACCGGCATCGTGGATCGCGTCCACGGCTTCGCGCAGGAAGCCCGCCGGTCCGGCCTGCACGCCGTCGCTGGAGAAGATGGTGTCCACCATCAGCGCCGCCGGTCGCAACCCGTGGCGGGCCAGGTCCGCGATCGCCTCGCGCACCGCGCGCGCCAGGGCCGGCCCGGTTTCGCCGGGCGCCTGGCGGTAGCTGTCCGGCGCGGCCACGGCGCGCACGGCCGGCCCCAGCGTCACATGGCGGCCCAGCGACGGCGAGGCCTGCGCGATCGACAGCGTCACTCCGTGATAGGCGTGGCGCGTGACGATCAGGCCGGTGGCGCCGGTATGCGCCTGCGCGATGCGCAGCGCCAGGTCATTGGCCTCGCTGCCGGTGCAGGTGAACATCACATGGCCCGGCCCCGGCGCGTAGGTCGCCAGCAGCGCCTCGGCGTAATCGAGCACCGTCTCGTGCACGTAGCGCGTGTGCGTGTTCAGGATCGACGCCTGCCGCGCGATCGCCTCGACCACGGCGGGATGGCAGTGGCCCAGCGGCACCACGTTGTTGTAGGCGTCCAGATAGGGCTTGCCCTGGGCGTCGTACAGCCACACGCCCTCGCCGCGCACCAGGTGCAGCGGCTGGTCGTAGAACAGGCGATAGGCCGGGCCCAGCAATTGCTGGCGCCGCGCGATCAGCGCGGCGGTATTTGCCGCGGCCTGCGCCGCGCCGTCGCCGGAATGGGTCATGGTCATGGCTGTGATCCTATTGGAAGCCGCAGGCCGCGCGCAGCCGCTGCCGGGCCGTGTCGCGGGCGATGGCGTCGCAGGCCTGCAGGCGGGCCCAGGACAGCGCGTTGTTGCGCAGGATGTAGTCGGCGTTGTCCGGATAGCGCGCCGCGCGCCAGCCGCCGATGGCCACCACCATCGCCAGCCGCGCCATCATCAGGTCGAACAGCACGTCCAGCTCGGCTTCCTGCAGCGGGCTGACCGCGTGATAGGCGGCGGCGAAGCGGACGGCGGGCGCCAGCGGATCGGCGCCCGGCTCCAGCTGGTATGAAGCCGCCACGGCCAGGTCGTTGACCAGCGGAGCGCGCACCATGTCGCCGAAGTCCAGGATGCCGGCGATGACGTCGTGATCCTGCGGATCGACCAGCACGTTGTACAGATTCAGGTCGTTGTGGATGGCCTGCGCGCGCAGGCCGGGCAGCGCCGGCCGGGCGTGCTCGGTGAAGCGCGCCATGGCGCGCTCGGCCAGCGCCCGGCGCGTCGGGTCGGCCACGTGCGCCAGCAGCGGCGCGACCTCGTCGGCGCGCTGGATGTCCCAGGGCAGCGCCAACGCGCCGGCCTCGTGTTCGAAACCGCGCAGCGCCAGCCCCAGCCGCGCCAGGGTCCGCGCCAGGTTGTCGCGCTGCGCCGCCGAGCGCGCGGCGTCCGGCAGCGGCAGGCCCGGCAGGTAGCTGAACAGCCGCAGCACGCGCGGCGGCGCGTCCGGCGCGCGATGCCAGGCGCAGGGCTGGCCGTCGACGGCCAGCGCCACGCGCTGCACCGGCAGCGTCGGGTCCGCGCGTTCTACGTGCAGCAGCGCGCGGGCCTGGAAATCGGCCACGCGCGGATCCTCCGCCGGGTGCGAGAACTTCAGCACGTACTCACGGCCGTCGCGTGCGTGGAGGCGGAAATTGCGGTCGCGCTCGCCGGCCAGGCGGCGCGCCTGGGCAGCTATGCCGAAATGCCGCCGCGCGGCCTGCGCGGCCTCGTCCTCACCGATGTCCGGCGAAGCCACGGCCAGCACGTCCTGGGCGTCGTCCTGATCCATCATGGCGGCATCCTCAGGCGGCGGAGTCGAAGCCGCGCAACGCGCTGGCCAGGTTGGGTCCCAGGTCGTCGGACAGGTAGCCGCCTTCCTGCACCAGCACCGTGGGCAGGCCCAGCCGCGCGATCTCGGCCAGGATCAGGCCGAAGCCCTCGGTGGTGACCGCCAGCCCCTTGTACGGATCGCGCTCGTGGGCGTCCAGGCCCAGCGCCACCACCAGCGCGCCGGGCGCGTAGGCGCGGATGTCCAGGAACACGCGGCGCAGCGCCTCCAGGTAGCCGGCGTCGCCAGTGCCCACCGGCAGCGGGCGGTTGATGTTGTAGCCCAGCCCGTCGCCCTCGCCGGTCTCGTGGGCGTGGCCGACGAAGAACGGCGTGGTGTTGTGCGCGTCGGCGTGCATCGACACGGTCAGCACGTCGGCGCGGCGGTAGAAGATGCCCTGGGTGCCATTGCCGTGATGCACGTCCAGGTCCAGGATGGCGACCCGCGCGTGCGCGGCGCGCAGGTGCTGGGCCGCGATGGCGGCGTTGTTCAGGTAGCAGAAGCCGTTGGCGCGGTCGACATAGGCGTGGTGGCCGGGCGGACGGCACAGCGCGTAGGCCGCGCGCTCGCCGTCCAGCACCAACTGGGCCGCGTGGGTGGCGCAATGCGCCGACCAGGCCGCCGCTTCCCAGGTGCCCGCGCCGATCGGACACGCGGTATCGCCCATGTGATAGCCGGCCAGGCCGACGATGTGTTCGGGATAGGTGCAGGGCTGGCCGGGAAACGGATGCACATTGGCGACCACTTCCTCGGATGCGTCGGGCAATTCGCGCCAGCGCGCGTAGGCGGTTTCCAGGAAACGCAGGTATTGCGGCGTGTGCACCGCGGCGCGCGGCGCGGCGCCGTGATCGGCCGGCGCGACGATCCGGTGCCCGTCGCGCTGCACCGCCGCCAGCAGGCGCGCGCCGCGCTCGGGCTGCTCGTTGCTGCGCCGGACCTTGCCGCGCACGATGAAGAACTGCGGGTCATGAAGCTGGTGCTTATCGCTGTAGACGACTTTCATGTTTTCCTGCTGCCCCTTGGTTTTTCGCCCGCCGCGCCATGCTGCGAGACGAACAGGTTGCGGACGTGCTCCCAGGCATCGTCCAGATGTACCTTCATGCAGGCCTGCGCGGCCTGTACATCGCGGCGCGCCAGCGCGTCCAGGATGGGCTGATGCGTGGCCGCGACCATTTCCGGATCCTGGTAGACGTTGTCGATCAGCGAGATGATCATGCGCATCTCGGTCTGCGTGCTGGAGAACAGGCGCAGCAGGTAGGCGTTGCCCGACAGCTCGCAGATCAGGGTATGGAAGCTCAGGTCCAGCTCGATACGGCGATGCTGCGGCGCGTCGGCGGCCTCGGCGATCATCCGTTCCAGCAAGCCGCGCAGACGCGCCAGGCCGGCGGCGTCGGCATGCTCGCAGGCGGCCGCCACGGCGGTCATCTCCAGGCTCAGGCGCACCTGGAACAGGTCGTCGATCTCGCGCACCGACATCTCGCGCACGAAGAAGCCGCGACGCGGCCTGGACACCAGGATGCCCTGGCGTTCCAGGCGGCGCGAGGCCTCGCGCACCGGCGCCCGGCTGATCGCCATCTGCCGGGCGATCTCGGCCTCGACCACGCGGCTGCCCGGCGGCAGGCGGCCCTGCACGATGGCCTGGGTCAGCCGTTCTTCGACGACGCCGACCAGGTCGGGAACATTGACGGATTCGAAAGCATTGAGGGCGGCCTGGGTTTCGGGCATGGAAAGTCTCTGTCTGGGGCGGGAATGCGCCCGGCTTTCTTGCACAAGAAAACCCGGCGCGACAGCTATATAGCACCCCGTTTTTTTCAAGCATATCAGTACTACTGCTAACTGTCGACAGTTGACGATCGACGCATAATGCCCTGCACCCGGCCCCGCGCCGCAGCCACCCAACCAGGACGCATCGATGGCCCTCTCCCAGGAATCCGCGCAGCCGAGCAGCGCGGCCGAACAACAGACCCGCCGCGACCTGGCGGCCTGCTACCGGCTGGTCGCCCATTTCGGCATGGACGACAGCATCTACACCCACATCTCGGCACGCGTGCCCGGCGAGGAAGGGGCCTTCCTGATCAATCCCTACGGCCACCTGTTCCGCGACATCACGCCCGAATCGCTGGTCAAGGTCGGCATGGACGGCCATCCGGTCGCGCCCACGCCCCATGACGTCAATCCGGCGGGCTTCACCATCCACAGCGCCGTGCACATGGGACGCCCCGACGCGGGTTGCGTGCTGCACACCCACACCGTCGCCGGCGTGGCCGTGTCCTCGCTGGCCTGCGGCCTGCAGCCGGTGAACCAGTGGGCGCTGCAGTTCTACAACCGCGTCGCCTATCACGACTACGAAGGCATCGCGCTGGACCTGGACGAACGCGAGCGGCTGGTGGCCGACCTGGGCCAACAGAACGCCATGATCCTGCGCAACCACGGCCTGCTGACCGTCGGCGCCACCGTGGCCGAGGCCTTCATCCTGATGCTCAACCTGGACCGCGCCTGCCGCGTGCAGCTGGCGATCCAGTCCACCGGCCAGGCGACCTATCCATTGAGCGCCCAGGTCAGCGAAAGAACCGCGCGCCAGTACGCCAGCGGCGACACCAACCGCCTGCCCGGCTCGACCGATCCCAGCGAACGCGAATGGCGCGCGCTGCTCAAGCTGGTGGAACCGCCGCAGATCGCCCCCCGGCTCGCGGACGCCCTGAACGGCGCCACGCTGCGCGCCTGAACGGCACGCGCCGCTCCCCTTTCCCGCCGCCCCGGCCCCGTCACCAGGAGAACCTCATGAACCGACGCGACTTTCTGATCTCGAGCGCCGTCACGGCCGGCTGGCTGAGCGGCGCGACCGCCCTGCCCGCCTGGGCCGCGGCCGCGCGCAACGGCGTGCTCAACATCGCCGTGCAACCCGAGCCGCCGGGCCTGATGCTGGGCATCGTGCAGAACGGCCCCACGCAGATGATCGGCGGCCAGATCTACGAAAGCCTGCTGCGCTACGACGACAAGCTGGAGCCCATGCCTGGCCTGGCCGCGTCCTGGACGGTGAACGACGCGGCCACCGTCTACACCTTCACGCTCAAGCAGGGCGTGCAATGGCACGACGGCAAGCCCTTCAACGCGCACGACGTGGTGTTCAGCGTCGACCAGTTCCTGCGCAAGACCCACGCGCGCCTGCGCGCCGGGCTGGCTTTCGTGGACAGCATCAAGGCGCTGGACGAGCACACGGTCGAGTTCCGCCTGCCCCGGCCGTTCGGCCCGTTCCTGGGGCTGTTCGAGGTCGGCACCATGCCGATGGTGCCGCGCCACATCTACGAAGGCACCGACTACCTGAACAACCCGGCCAACAACACGCCCATCGGCACCGGCCCCTACAAGTTCAAGGAATGGCGGCGCGGCTCGTACATCCAGCTGGTGCGCAACGAGCAGTACCACGAGGCCGGGCTGCCCAGCGTCGACACGCTGTACTTCCACGTGATCCCCGACGCCGCCTCGCGCGCGGCCGCCTTCGAGTCCGGCAAGCTGGACGTCTTGCCCGGCGGCACCGTCGAGTACTTCGACATCGCGCGCCTGAAGGCGCTGCCCAATGTCGAGACCACCACCAAGGGCTGGGAGTTCTTCGGCCCGCATTCCTTCATGTGGCTCAACAACCGCCAGCCGGTGCTGGCCGACGTGCGCGTGCGCCGCGCCATCATGTACGCGCTGGACCGCGAGGCCATGCGCAACGTGGCGTGGTACGGCTTCGGCAAGGTCGCCACCGGCCCGTTCAACAGCAGCGTGCGCTATCACACCGACCAGGTCACGCCTTATTCGCGCGACGTGGCGCGCGCCAAACAACTGCTCAAGGAAGCCGGCTACAAGGGCCAGACGCTGCGCCTGCTGCCGCTGCCCTACGGCGAGACCTGGCAGCGCTATGCCGAGATCGCGCGCCAGAACCTGGCCGAGGCTGGCATCAAGCTGGAGATGACCGCCACCGACGTGGCCGGCTGGAGCGAGAAAACCGCCAACTGGGACTACGACATCGCCTTCTGCTACCTGTACCAGTACGGCGACGCCGCGCTGGGCGTGAGCCGCAACTACCTCACGTCCACCATCGCCAAGGGTTCGCCCTGGAACAACGTCGAGGGCTACAGCAATCCCAAGGTCGACGAGCTGTTCGAACGCGGCGCGCAGGAGGCCGATCCGCAGAAGCGCCGCGCGCTGTACGAAGAGGTGCAGCGCATCCTGGTCGACGAGGTGCCGGTGGCCTGGCTGCTGGAACTGCAATTCCCCACGCTCTACCGCAACAACATCAAGAACCTGATCAATTCCGGCATCGGCTTGAACGATAGCCTGGCGCGCGCCACGCTGGCCTGAGCGGCGCGCAGCCCGGCAACAGGGGGAATGCCATGAAGAAACTCGCTTACCTGATGCGCCGCGTCGCGCAGGGCCTGCTGGTGCTGGCCCTGATCGCGGTCATCAATTTCCTGCTGATCCGCGCCGCGCCCGGCGATCCGGCCGCCGTCATGGCGGGCGAGGCCGGCGCGGCTGACGAGGCCTTCGTCGCGCAGCTGCGCGAACGCTTCGGGCTGGACAAGCCGCTGCCCCAGCAGCTGGCGGCCTACCTGGGACACGCCGCCCGGCTGGACCTGGGCGATTCCTACCGCCAGCAACGGCCGGTCATGAGCCTGATCGGCGAACGGCTGCCCGCGACGCTGCTGCTGACCCTGACCGCCTTCGTCGTGTCGCTGACGCTGGGCGTGGCGCTGGGCGCGTGGGCCAGCGCCCGCGCCGGCACCTGGCTCGACAGCCTGGTCAGCACGCTGTCGATGCTGTTCTACGCCACGCCGCTGTTCTGGCTGGCGCTGATGGGGGTGCTGCTGTTCTCGGTCAAGCTGGAATGGCTGCCGGGCTTCGGCTTCGAGACGGTGGGCGCGGGCCACGCGGGACTGGCGCGCGCGGCCGACATCGCCCGCCACCTGGTGCTGCCGGCGGCCACGCTGGCGCTCTTCTACATGGCGGTGTATGCCCGCATGACGCGCACCGCCATGCTGGAAGTGGCGCAGATGGATTTCATCAAGACCGCCCGCGCCAAGGGCCTGTCGCCGCGCCGCATCCAGCGCCGCCACATCCTGCGCAACGCGCTGCTGCCGGTCATCACGCTGGCCGGCATCCAGGCCGGCTCGATGGTGGGCGGCACGGTGCTGATCGAAACGGTGTTCGCCTGGCCCGGCATCGGCCGGCTGATGTTCGACGCCCTGGTGCAGCGCGACTACAACCTGCTGCTGGGCACGTTCCTGATCACGGCGGCGCTGGCCGTGGCGTTCAACATCATCACCGACCTGCTCTACACGCTGGCCGATCCGAGGATAGAACTGCAATGAACAACGGATTCTGGCGGCGTTTCCGCCGCAACAAGGGCGCCCTGGCCGGACTGGCCGTGATGGCCGTGGTGCTGCTGCTGGCGCTGTCCGCGCCGCTGGTCGCGCCGCACGATCCCTGGGCCATGGTGCAGCGCCCCTTCCTTCCGCCGCTGGGCATGGCCGGCCTGCCCTTCGGCACCGACACCATGGGCCGCGACATCGGCTCGGGGCTGGCCCACGGCGCCCGCATCTCGCTCTTGATCGGACTGGTATCGACGCTGGCGGGCCTGTTGATCGGTGTGTCGGTCGGCGCGCTGGCCGGCTACTACGGCGGCTGGATCGACAACAGCCTGATGCGCTTCACCGAGCTGTTCCAGGCCATCCCCAGCTTCGCGCTGGCCATCGTGCTGGTGGCGATCTTCCAGCCCTCGGTGGCGTCCATCGTCACGGCCATCGCGCTGGTCTCGTGGCCGCCGGTGGCGCGGCTGGTGCGCAGCGAATTCCTGACGCTGCGCCACCGCGACTTCGTTCATGCCGCGCACCTGGCGGGCGAATCGAACCTGCGCATCATCGTCACCCAGATCCTGCCCAACGCGGCCGCGCCCATCGTGGTGATGGGCTCGCTGATGGTGGCCACGGCCATCCTGCTGGAATCGAGCCTGAGCTTCATGGGCCTGGGTGATCCCAACGTGATGAGCTGGGGTTACATGATCGGCGCGGCCCGCACCGCGCTGCGCCAGGCCTGGTGGATCAGCCTGTTCCCCGGCGTGGCCATCCTGCTGACGGTGCTGGCGCTGAACCTGATCGGCGAAGGCCTGAGCGACGGCCTGAACACCCGGATGGATCCCAGGAGCCGCGCATGAACCTCGTCACCTCCCATGCCGCCGCCCCGCCGTCCGGGGACGCACTGCTCGACATCAGCGGCCTGTCAATCCGCCTGCCGGCCGGCGCCGACCGGCCGCTGGCGGTCAAGGACGCCAGCCTGCGCATAGGTCGCGGCGAAACGCTGTGCATCGTGGGCGAAAGCGGTTCCGGCAAGTCCATGATCGCCAACGCCGTCATGGGCCTGCTGCCGCAGCCCATGGTGGCGCCGGTGGCCGGCGCCGTCGTGTTCCAGGGTCACGACCTGCTGGCCCTGGCCGAGCCGCAATGGCGCGCGCTGCGCGGCAACCGCATCGGCATGATCTTCCAGGATCCGATGTCGGCGCTCAATCCGGTGATGCGCATCGGCGACCAGCTCGAAGAGGCGCTGGACGCGCACCTGCGCCTGTCGCCCGCCGACAAGCGCGCCCGCATCCTGGGCGCGCTGCGCGACGTGCGGCTGCCGGACCCCGAGGGCATCGCCGCCAGCTATCCCGGACGCCTGTCCGGCGGCCAGCGCCAGCGCGTCATGATCGCCTGCGCGCTGATGCTGGAGCCGGCGCTGCTGATCGCCGACGAGCCCACCACCGCGCTGGACGTCACCACCCAGGCGCAGATCCTGGAACTGATCCGCGACCTGCAAGCCAAGCGCGGCACCGCCGTGCTGTTCATCACCCATGACTTCGGCGTGGTCTCGCAGATCGCCGACCGCGTGGCCGTGATGCAGCTGGGCGAGATCGTCGAGGCCGGCGCGGCCGCCGATGTGCTGGGCCATCCCCGCCACGACTACACCCGCAAGCTGATCGCCGCCATCCCGCACGGCATGCCCGACACGGCGCGCGAAGCCGCGCGCCAGCCGGTATTGCTGGACGTGCGCGACCTGCACAAGACCTATGTGTCCGGCGGCGGCCTGTTCCGGCGCGGCCGCGAAACCGCCGCCATGCGCGGCATCAGCTTCACGCTGCAGCGCGGCGAGGTGCTGGGCCTGGTGGGCGAGTCCGGTTCGGGCAAGTCCACGCTGGGCCGCTGCATCGCCGGCCTGCTGGCGCCGGACGGCGGCCAGATCCTCTTCAACGGCCAGGCGGACAAGGCGCGCCCCGCGCCGGGCCGCGTGCAGATGGTGTTCCAGGACCCGCAGGCCTCGCTCAACCCGCGTCATACCGTGGGCCGCTCGATCATGGCAGGCCCGCTGGCGCAGGGCATGGCGCCGGAACGCGCCCGCGCCCGGGCGGCGGAACTACTGCAGCTGGTCGGCCTGAATCCCGATGCCGCCGGACGCTATCCGCACGAATTCTCCGGCGGCCAGCGCCAGCGCATCGGCATCGCCCGCGCCCTGGCCAGCGAGCCCGAGCTGATCGTGGCGGACGAGCCGGTGTCGGCGCTGGACGTGTCGGTGCAGGCCCAGGTGCTGGAGCTGTTCGCCAGCGTGCGCCGGCAGTTCCAGCTGAGCATGCTGTTCGTCACGCACGACCTGCGCGTGGCGGCGCAGATGTGCGACCGCATCGCCGTCATGCAGCAGGGCCGCATCATCGAATGCGGGCCCGCCGCGCAGGTCATCGGCGAACCCGGCCAGGACTACACCCGCGAGCTGGTGCGGGCCGTGCCCGACTTCGCCAGCATCGTTTCCGGACGCGCGCGCATCAGCGGCCACGCGCGGCTGGCGGAGGCCGCGGCATGAGCGCCCGCCCCCTGCCCGCCGCCGACCGGCCGCCCTGCATCGCGCTCCTGAGCCGGGTGCTGGACATGCGCTACCTGGTGCCGGCGTTCCAGGCGCTGCGGCCCGACATCGCCTGGCGCACGGCCGACGACCTGGGCGATCCGGCCGGGATCGACGCCGCGGTCTGTTGGCTGCCGCCCGCCGGCCTGCTGGGCGCGCTGCCCAACCTGCGCCTGATCCAGTCGATCGGCGCCGGCGTGGACCACATCTACGCCGACCCCGCCGTGCCGCGCCACGTGCCGGTCTGCCGCGTGGCCGAGGCCGGCATGGCGGCGGGCATGAGCAGCTACGTCGCCTGGGCGGTGATCAACCATCATCGCCATTTTCCCGACTATGTGCGCAACCATGCCCAGGGCCTGTGGTGCGAGAGCCCCATCGTGCCGCCATCGGAACACCGCGTGGCCATCGCCGGGCTGGGCCGGCTGGGCCTGGCCGCCGCGCGCGCGCTGGCGGCGCTGGGCTACCGCGTCTCGGGCTGGAGCCGCACGCCCAAGCCCGACCTGGCCGAGGGCATCACGGGCTATCACGGCGCGGACGGCCTGCCGGCGCTGCTGGCCCAGGCCGACACGCTGGTCTGCCTGCTGCCGCTGACGGACGAGACGCGCGGCTTCCTGGGCGCCACGACCTTCGCGCGATTGCCGCGCGGCGCCCATGTGATCAACGCCGGCCGGGGCGAGCACCTGGATCCCGCCGCCCTGCTGGCGGCGCTGGACAGCGGCCAGCTGTCCTATGCCACGCTGGACGCCACCCCGCAGGAACCGCTGCCGCCCGACCACGCGCTGTGGCGCCACCCCAAGGTGATGATCACGCCCCACATCGCCACCCGCACGCCGGCCGCCGCCATCGCGCAGCAGACGCTGGACAACCTGGCGGCAGTGCGGGAAGGACGCCGTCCCGACACCTGCGCCGACGCGGCCCTCGGATACTGATCCGGCCAGCGCCAAGCCTGGCGCGGACGCGTAACGGACATCCGCGCAGCGCCTGGCGCCGCACGGACCGGTTGACGCGGCCATCCTCGCTTGCTACACCAACAGACGCAATTGCACTTGGTCCCCAGAACTTATCTCTACCTGGAGGTGGTTTATGAGCAAGCGAATTGTTGTCGTAGGCGGCGGCGTAGGCGGCACCATGCTGGCCAATCAGCTCGCCGGAAAGCTGTACCCCGAAATCCAGCGCGGTGAAGTCTCCATCACGCTGCTCTCGGATTCGCCGGATCACTACTACAAGCCGGCATTCATGTACGTGGCCTTCAATCTCTTCTTCCGCGAAGAGCTGAAACGGCCGGAACGTTCCCTGCTACGCCCCGAAATCGAATTCCGCGTCGACAAGGTCACGCGCTTTCATTTCGACCGCCAGGAACTGTCCACGCAAAGCGGCAAGCGCTACGGCTATGACTACCTGGTCATCGCAACGGGCTGTGTGCCATCCCCCGAACGCATCGAAGGGCTGAAAGAGGCCGGCGACCATTTCTACCAGTACGCCGCCGCCCGCCAGCTGGCGGACCGCCTGTCGCGCATCGAACGCGGGCGGGTCTTCGTCAGCGTCACCTTCCCCAAGACGCCCAACGTTCCGCACCAATGCGGCATCGCGCCCATCGAGACCACGCTGATGCTGGACGACTACCTGCGGCGGCGCGGCGTGCGCGACAAGGTGGAAATCGTCTACACCTACCCGACCACCTCGCAGCTGCTGCGCAACTGCCTGTTCCTGCAGCGCCCGACCTGCGAGGTGCTGCCCGGCATCTTCGAGCAGAAGGGCATCCGCTTCCAGCGCGGCTTCACGCTGTCGCGGGTCGATCCGGAACGGCGCATCGCGTACTCGGAGGAAGGCGGCGAACAGCCCTTCGATATCCTCATGGCCACGCCGCCGATCCGCGCCGTGGACGTGGTGCTGGAGTCGGGCGTGTCGCAGGCCGAGAACGACGAAGGCTGGCTGCCGACCGACCACGAGACCCTGAAGGTCTACGGACTGGAGAACGTCTACGTGATCGGCGACACGGTCGACCTGCCGGTCAGCAAGGCTGGCGGCTCCTGCCACAACCAGGCGCCGGTCATCGCCAACAACATCGCCGGCGAGATCCGGCTGGGCCAGGTCTGCAGCGCCTATGACGGCAGGGTGCAGGCGGTGGCCCAGATGGGCCTGAACGCCGGCATGCCGCTCTGGTACGACTACACCCACGACGTGCTGCCCACGCCGCCCACCAAGCTCGGCGGCCTGCTGCGCCACGGGTTCAATCGCGGCCTGTACTGGGCCGTCGCAAGGGGAATGCTATGAACGCGCCACACGAAGGAACCGCTGCGCTGCCCGCCGACACGCCCGCATCCGCTGCCTTCCTGGGCGGCGGGCCAGGCGCGCGCGCACTGGCCGACAGGCTGGGCCTGCTGGCCGAAGCCGGCCGGCTCGACAACATCGCCGACCTGCTGTCGCTGGCCTCGGACCTGGTGGACCTGCTGGACCAGTCCATGGTGGAAAAGCTGGCGCTGCTGTCCGAGCAGGCCACCAGCGCGGCCTGGATCGCTGCCAACACATTGCGCGACGCCCACGCCCGCACGCTGCGGGAAGAACGGCCGCCCAGCCTGACGGGCCTCATCGGCCTGCTGCGCGACGAGGACACGCGGCGCGGCATGGCCGTGGCACTGCGGGCGCTGCAGACGCTGGGCCGGCAGATGAAGGCCCAGCGGCAGGACTACGCGGACGCATCGTAGGCCACGCTGGCGCATCGAGAACCCGCGCACGCGGGGGTGCCCCCACCTCGCCTGCGAGGCGCGTAAAAAAAACCCGGCGGCTCGGGCTTGAGCCGCCGGTTTTTTTTCGGCGCGCGGCAGGTTCCCGCCGCGCCCGGGTCCGGCCCGCTTACTGCAAGGTGCGGGTGAAGACGAACTTGCCGTCCTGCCAGTCCACCGGCACCACGTCGCGCGGACCGAACTGGCCTTCCAGGATCAGCCTGGCCACCGGGTTCTCGATCTGCTGCTGGATCGCGCGCTTGAGCGGCCGCGCGCCGAACACCGGATCGAAGCCCGAACGCGCCAGCTCGGCCAGCGCGGCCTCGGTCACTTCCAGCCGCATCTCCTGCCGTTCCAGGCGCTCGCCCAGGCGGCGCAGCTGGATGCGGGCGATGGACTCGATGTGCTGCGCTTCCAGGCCATGGAACACCACCACCTCGTCTATGCGGTTCAGGAACTCGGGCCGCAGCGTCTGCTTGAGCTCGTCCCACACCACTTCCTTGATCACCTCGTAGGGCTTGCCGGCCAGGCTCTGGATGTGATGCGAGCCCAGGTTCGAGGTCATCACGATGACGGTGTTGCGGAAGTCCACCGTACGACCCTGGCCGTCGGTCAGGCGACCGTCGTCCAGCACCTGCAGCAGCACGTTGAAGACGTCCGGATGGGCCTTTTCCACTTCGTCCAGCAGCACCACGCTATAGGGCTTGCGGCGCACGGCCTCGGTCAGGTAGCCGCCCTCTTCATAGCCCACGTAGCCCGGAGGCGCGCCGATCAGCCGCGCCACCGAGTGCTTTTCCATGAACTCGCTCATGTCGATGCGGATCATGTGCTCTTCGGAGTCGAACAGGAACTCGGCCAGCGCGCGCGTCAGCTCGGTCTTGCCCACGCCGGTGGGGCCCAGGAACAGGAACGAGCCGTAGGGCCGCGACGGGTCCGCCAGGCCGGCGCGCGAACGCCGGATGGCGTCGGACACCAGGCGCACGGCCTCGTCCTGGCCCACCACGCGCTTGTGCAGGTATTCCTCCATGTGCAGCAGCTTCTCGCGTTCGCCCTGCATCATCTTGGACACCGGGATGCCGGTGGCGCGCGACACGACCTCGGCGATTTCCTCGGCGCCGACGCGGGTGCGCAGCAGGCGCGGCCGGCCCTCGCCGCCCTCGGCCTCGTTGGCGGCCTCGGCCGCGCCGATCTCGGCGGCCTTCAGGCGCGCTTCCAGGTCGGGCAGCTTGCCGTACTGCAGCTCGGCCAGCTTGTCGAACTGGCCCTTGCGCTGCAGCTCGGCCATCTCGGCGCGCACGCCGTCGATCTCTTCCTTGATGGCCTGCGTGCCCTGTACGGCGGCCTTTTCAGCCTTCCAGATTTCCTCGAAGTCGTTGTACTCGCGTTGCAGCTTTTCGAGCTCGTCCTCGATCACGCCCAGGCGGCGCTTGGAGGCATCGTCGGTTTCCTTCTTGACGGCCTCGCGCTCGATCTTGAGCTGGATGATGCGGCGGTCGAGCTTGTCCATCACTTCCGGCTTGGAATCGATTTCCATGCGGATGCGCGCGCCGGCCTCGTCGATCAGGTCGATGGCCTTGTCGGGCAGGAAGCGGTCGGTGATGTAGCGGTGCGACAGCTCGGCCGCGGCCACGATGGCCGGATCGGTGATCTCGACGCCGTGGTGGATCTCGTAGCGCTCCTGCAGGCCGCGCAGGATGGCGATGGTGGATTCCACGTCGGGCTCGTCGACCAGCACCTTCTGGAAGCGGCGCTCCAGCGCGGCGTCCTTCTCGATGTACTTGCGGTATTCGTCCAGCGTGGTCGCGCCGATGCAATGCAGCTCGCCGCGCGCCAGCGCGGGCTTGAGCATGTTGCCGGCGTCCATCGCGCCCTCGGCCTTGCCGGCGCCGACCATGGTGTGCAGCTCGTCGATGAAGACGATGTTGCTGCCATCGTCCTGCGCCAGTTCCTTCAGCACGGCCTTCAGGCGCTCTTCGAATTCGCCGCGGAACTTGGCGCCGGCCAGCAGCGCGGCCAGGTCCAGCGACAGCACGCGCTTGCCGCGCAGCGTCTCGGGCACTTCGTCGTTGACGATGCGCTGCGCCAGGCCTTCGACGATGGCGGTCTTGCCGACGCCGGGTTCGCCGATCAGCACGGGGTTGTTCTTGGTGCGGCGCTGCAGGATCTGGATGGTGCGGCGGATCTCGTCGTCGCGGCCGATCACCGGATCGAGCTTGCCCTGGCGGGCGCGCTCGGTCAGGTCCATCGTGTACTTGGACAGGGCCTCGCGATTGGACTCGCCCTCGGCGGCGGACACCGACTCGCCGCCGCGCACGGCGTCGATGGCGGCTTCCAGCGCCTTCTTCTGCAGGCCGGCCTCTTGCAGGATGCGGCCGGCCGGGCCCTTGTCGTCGGCCAGCGCCAGCAGGAACAGCTCGCTGGCGATGTAGGTGTCGCCGCGGCGCGCGGCTTCCTTGTCGGTGCGCGTCAGCACGCCCTGCAGCTCGCGGCCGACCTGGACGTTGTCGTCGCCCTGCACCTGCGGCAGGGACTTGAGCGCCTGCTCGATGGCCGGCTGCAGCCGGTTCACGGCGACGCCGGCGCGCGCCAGCAGGCTGCCGGCCCCGCTGTCGGCATCGGACAGCAGCGCAGACAGCACATGTATGGGCTCTATGTAGGGATGATCGTTGCGGGCGGCCAGGCTCTGGGCGTCCGCCAATGCCTGTTGGAACTTGGTGGTAAGTTTGTCGAATCGCATAGTGGTCGTTTGGCTTGTTGAGGAGCCTGACCGATGCATCGCCGGCTGGCTCGATGACCTGAATATGTGGCCGGAGCAGGGAATTTCAAGACCCTGACGGCCTTGCGGACTCTATCGACGTGCGGCAACCTGAGGAATCATGAGCATATACGTTTTTGTCTACGGCACGCTACGCGCGGGCGAGATCAACGACCTGGAGCGCACCGCCTCCGACCGCGGCCTGCCGGCGGTACGGCGGGTCGGCGCGGCCAGCGTGCCGGGCCGGCTGGTCGACTTCGGCGCCTGGCCCGGCCTGATTCCCGTGGCTGACGGGCGTCGCGTCCTAGGAGATATCTATCAGGTCGAGCCGGCCCATATCCACTTGATGGACGAAATCGAGGACTACCATCCCGGCCGGCCCGGCTGCTTCCTGCGCCGCGACGTGCTGGCGCGCCTCGCACAGCCCGGCCCGGACGGCGCGGAGCTGTCCTGCCAGTACTACCCGATCGATCCCGCCTTGCGGGGCGCCGCCAGCGACATCGCGGCCGTCGACCAGGTCACGGACTGGATCCTTCACCGACGCGCCGGGAACGCTTGCGCGACGTTCATGTCCAAGGACGCCGCGCGCAGGTAAGACACCCGTAGTAACAACGGACTACAATAGCAATTGTCATCAAGCTTCCTGCCCGCACCGGCTACCCGCCGCTCGACGGGCGCTATAGAGGTCACTATGCAAAAACGGGTCCCCGTTGCCCCTGATGCCGCCCATTGCTCCACGTGTATGCTGGGACACGTGTGCGTGCCTGTGGGCATGGCAGCCGCCGAAGTAGAAAAGCTGGACGAACTGGTGAAGGAACGCGTGCGCCTTGAAAAGGGCAAGACGCTGTACTCGCTGGATCACCCCCTTGATGCGGTCTATGGCGTGCGCTTCGGCAGCCTGAAGACGCAGCTCGAAGACGCGACTGGCCAGATCCAGATCACCGGTTTCCATCTGCCCGGCGAGATCGTCGGCATGGACGGCATGCTCGACGGCAAGCACGTGTCGGCCGCCATCGCGCTGGAAGACTCCGAAGTCTGTGTCATTCGCCTGAATGAAGTCGACCGCGTCTCCGCCCACCTGCCCTCGCTGCAGCAGCAGTTCCGCCGTCTGATGAGCCGCGAGATCACGCGTTCGCACCAGATGCTGGCCTCGCTGGGCTCGATGCGTTCCGAACAGCGCCTGGCGGCGTTCCTGTTGAACCTGTCGCAGCGCTATGCCTCGCTGGGCTATTCGTCCACCGAGTTCGTGCTGCGCATGAGCCGCGAGGAAATCGGCAACTACCTGGGCCTGACGCTGGAAACGGTGAGCCGGCTGTTCTCGCGCTTCGCCCGCGACGGACTGATCCGCATCAACCAGCGCGAAGTCCGCATCCTCGACCAGCCTGCGCTCAAGCAGCTGCTGGGCCAAGAAAGCTGCTGAAGCCGCCCATGCGCCGCGCGCGCGCCTTCCTGCCGGCCGCCAGCCTGATGCTGGCGGCGTTGGCGGCCCCGCTCGCAGCCGCCGCGCAGACGCCCCTGCCCGATCCCTACGACTACGACGAAGCCGCGCCCGCGCCCAAGCCGGCCAAGCCGGCGCGCTGGCAGACCGTCGAGCTGGGCAAGCCGGGCCATCGCTACAAGATCCCGGTCTACGCCAACCGCCCGCTGGGCAAGGGCGAACTGGCCGACATCAAGCAGGTGGTGGTGGTGATCCACGGCGTCAAGCGCGACGCCGACCGCTATTACGAATACGTGGCCGACCTGCTGGAACGCAATCCGGAGCGCGCGCGCGACACGCTGGTGCTGGCGCCGCGTTTTTCCGGTTCCATCGATTCCGGCTTCGCCGGCATGGCCGCCTGGCGCAAGGCCAGCTGGGAAGAAGGCGAGGACAGCGTGCAGGCCGCCGGCCGGCCGGCGCCGGTCAGCTCGTTCCAGGTCCTGGACGACCTGCTGCGCAGCCTGGACGACCGCCAGCGCCTGCCCGCGCTGGCCGGCATCGTGCTGGCCGGCCATTCCGGCGGCGCGCAGCTGGTGCAGCGCTACGCCGTGCTGAACAACGTCGACGGCCCGCTGCGCCGCGACGGGCTGGCGCTGCGCTACGTGATCGCCAACCCCTCTTCCTACCTGTACCTGACCAACGAGCGGCCACGCCCGGACGGCAAGGGCTACGCGCCCTACGAGCGCGGCATCTGCCCCACCTACAACCAGTACAAGTACGGCACCGACAAGCTGCCCGCCTACGCCCGCGGCCAGGAGGAATCCCGGCTGTTCGTGCGCTACGCGGCGCGCGACGTCACCTACCTGCTGGGCGGCGCCGACAACAACCCCGAGCACCGCCTGCTGGACAAGACCTGCGGCGCCGAGGCCCAGGGCTCCACGCGGCTGGCGCGCGGCACCGCCTACCTGCAATACGAGTTCCTGCTCGCATCGCGCGGCAGCAAGCCGGTCACTCTGCACCGCGCCGGCTACGAAGTGCGCGGCGTGGGCCACGACGGCAAGAACATGTTCGGCTCGGAATGCGGCGCCCAGGTCCTGTTGGGCGAAGGCGCGCGCGGGACGGACAGGGCCGCGCCCTGCGAGCCGATCAAGCCGCGCGGCAAGTAGCGCCCGCCCGGCGTCGTCCAGGGCGCCCCCCAAAATGACAGCAAGCTGAATGCCGCCTCGGCGGCGCGTGCAATTTCGCGCGGCCGGGAGCAATATAGGGACATGCCGGCGGCGGCGCGCTTGCGGCCGCGCCGGCGTTTCCCATTCCGGCAAGCAGCAAGGACTGCCATGACGCACACGCATCTGGATGTCGCCGACGCGAAGCGCCGCATCAAGGCCATTTTCGTCGGTTCCATGGGCAACCTGGTCGAGTGGTACGACTTCTACGCCTACACCGCCTTCGCGCTGTACTTCGCCCCCGCCTTCTTCCCCTCGCACGATCCCGTCGTCCAGCAGCTCAACGCCGCCACGCTGTTCGCGGCCGGCTTCATCGTGCGACCGCTGGGCGGCTGGCTGTTCGGGCATATCGCCGACCGGCACGGCCGGCGGCTGTCGCTGATGGTGTCGGTGGGCATGATGTGCGTGGGCTCGCTGATCATCGCCCTCACGCCCACCTACGCCTCCATCGGCCTGGCGGCGCCGGCGCTGCTGGCGCTGGCGCGCGTGATCGAGGGGCTGAGCCTGGGCGGGGAATACGGCGCCAGCGCCACCTACCTGACCGAGATCGCCGACGCCGAGCACCGCGGCTTCTATTCCAGCTTCCAGTATGTGACGCTGATCGGCGGCCAGCTCAGCGCCATCCTGGTGCTGTTGCTGCTGCAGAACGTGTTCCTGACTCACCAGCAGCTGGTGGATTGGGGCTGGCGCATCCCCTTCGTGATCGGCGCGCTGCTTGCCATCGTGACCGCCTTCATGCGGCGCGACATGCCCGAGACCGACTCCTACAAGGCCGCCAGCAAGACCCAGCCGCGCACCAGCTCGCTGCGCGGCCTGCTGAAGTACCCGCGCGAGGTGGCCATCGTGGTGGGCCTGACGGCGGGCGGCACGGCGGCCTTCTACACCTTCACCACCTATATGCAGACCTTCGTCCGGCAGACGGCGGGCTTTTCCGACATCGTCACCACCTATGTGATCGCCGCCTCGCTGATCTTCGCGCTGATCCTGCAGCCGCTGTATGGCGCGCTGTCCGACCGCATCGGGCGCAAGCCCTTGCTGGTGTTCTTCGGCGTCGCGGGCGCGCTGCTGACCGTGCCCATCCTGTACACGCTGGCGCAGACGCGCTCGCCCTTCATCGCCTTCCTGCTGATCTGCGGCGCCTGGGTCTTCACGGCCGGCTACACCTCGATCAACGCCGTGGTGAAGGCCGAGCTGTTCCCGACCAACATCCGCGCCACCGGCGTGGCCGTGCCCTATGCGGTGACCGTGTCGATCTTCGGCGGCACGGCGCCCGCCATCGCCCTATGGTTCAAGCAGCAGGGGCATGAGCAATGGTTCTATTACTACCTGGCCGGCGTGATCTTCCTGTCGCTGCTGGTGTATGCGACCATGCGCGACACGCGCCGCGAATCGGCCATGCACCGACATGAATAGCGACAGCGGGCGCGAGCGGGCCTGACGCGGGCGGCCCGCCGCAATGGGCCCGCACGGGCCCTGCGCCACACGCCGGCATGCGCCGGTTAGCGCCGCGCTCCGGTCAGCGCCCTATCGGGCACGGGCGCCGGCGGCTCCAGCGGCGCCGCCTGCAAGGACTGGATCTCCAGCGCCGTGACGGCATGCGCCACGCAGGGCAGGATCCAGCCCTCTTCCTTCTCGTCGCGCGACAGGCCCGGCCATTCGATGCGGTAGCGGATCTCGCCCTCCAGCATCAGGCACATGCAGGCGCGGCAGGTGCCGTTGCGGCAGGAGCTGGGCAGCTTGATGCCGGCGGCCTGCGCGGCCAGCAGCAGCGACGTGTCCTCGTCGGCATCGAAGCGCAGGCCCGAGGGCTGGACCAGGACGGGATGCGAGGGCATGGCGGAAAGCGCGGGCTCAGCCGGCCGCGTCGTCGCGCCAGTCCAGTTGCCAGGCGCCGGACAGCACGTTCTGCAGCCACAGCGTGCAGGTCAGGGTCTTGGCGTCGGTCACCTCGCCCCGGGCGCAGGCCTCGTACAGCTCGGACGGTTGGGCGCTGATCACGTCCAGGAACTCGTCCTGGTCCAGCTGCCTCGGCCCGGCGCGCAGGCCGCGCGCGAAGAAGATGTGGATGATCTCGGTGGAATAGGCGATCGCCAGGTGCAGCGCGCCGGCGTGGGCCCATTGCGCGGCGGTATAGCCGGTTTCCTCCAGCAGCTCGCGCTTGCCGCAGGCCAGCGGGTCCTCGCCCGGATCCAGCTTGCCGGCGGGAAACTCGGTCATCACGCGGCCGATGGGGTAGCGGAACTGCCGCTCCAGCAGCACCCGGCCGTCGTCGAGCAGGGGAATCACCACCACCGCCCCCGGATGCACCACGTATTCGCGCGTGGAGGTGTTGCCGTTGGGCAGGCGGACGGTGTCGTTGCGGATCTTCAGGAAGCGGCCGTCATAGGCCGCCACGCTGGAAACCAGCTCTTCGTGCAGATGGGATTCGGGTTTGGTCGTCATGGCGCGTGCGGATGGCGGCCGGGAGGTCGGCGGCCTGCGCCGTCCGCCCGGCAGGAGTGCATGAGCTTACCATCGCGCCGCGGCGGCCCCGCGACGCCGCGCGCCCGGCCCCGCGCCTACGGCGCGACCCGGATCACCACCTTGCCGAAATGGCTGCCGGACGCCAGGTGCGCGAAGGCGGCCGGCGCCTCGTCGAAGCCAAAGCCCCGGTCGATCACGGGCTTGATGCCGGCGACCGAGACGAAACGGGCCAGGTCCTCCAGCATCTTGCGGCTGCCCACGAAGATGCCTTCCAGGCGCTTGGCGCCGCCGATCAGCGCCAGCGGCGCCACCGGCGTCGCGCCGAAGCCGCTGACGCCGCCGATCATGGATACCGTGCCGCCCATGCGCACGGCGGCCACCGAGCGTTCCAGCGTGCCCTGCCCGCCCACTTCCACCACGACGTGCGCCCCTTCGCCGTCCGTCTGGCGCAGCGCCTCGGCCTGCCATTCGGGCGTTTCGCGATAGTTGATCAGCACATCCGCGCCGAGTTCGCGCGCCTGCTCCAGCTTGCGGTTGCTGGACGAGGTGACGATGGCCCGCAGGCCGGCGGCCTTGGCCAGCTGCAACCCCCAGATCGACACGCCGCCCGTGCCCAGCAGCAGCGCCGTCTGGCCCGCCTGCGCGCGGCCGCCGACGAACAGGGCGTTCCACGCGGTCACTGCCGCGCAGGGCAAGGTCGCGGCCTCTTCGTCCGACAGGCCAGCCGGAGTGGCGACCAGCCCGTGCTCGGCATAGACGGTTTCCTCGGCCAACACGCCATCCGTGGCCGCACCCGGCGCCAGCGCGGTCTTGGCCGGCGTGGGCTCGCCATCGATCCAGTCCGGCATGAAGGCGCCCATGACACGGTCGCCCACGCGGAAACGCGTGACGCGCTCGCCGACGGCGGCGACCACGCCGGCCATGTCGGAGGCGGGGATGACGGGCGCGCCACTGCCCTTCAGGTAATTGCCGTCGGCGACCATCAGGTCGCGAAAGTTCAGGGACACGGCGCGGACGCGCACGCGCACCTCGTACGGGCCGAGCGCTTTCGATTCCAGCGTGACGCGCTTGAGCGATTCGATGCCCTTGCCGCCGGTGACGTGATAGGCCTGCATGATGAGATTCCTTGCGATACGTAATGGAAGGCGCGCCGTGCTGGCGCCGCCCGGTACCGCTAAGATATAGGGGAATTAACATCCCTAGTGGCGCATTTTTTTCCTTTCAATGATTCCTGAAAAGAACCAATCAAGAATTGCCATGAATACCCGCAACGTCCACGACCGCCTCAACGGCATCGAAGCCTTCGTGCAGGCGGCCGAGGCCGGCAGCTTCGCGCTGGCGGCCGAGCGCCTGCGCCTGACGCGCTCGGCCGTCGGCAAGTCCATCGCGCGGCTGGAGGCCCGGCTGGGCGTGCGTCTGTTCCACCGCACCACGCGCCAGCAAAGCCTGACCGACGACGGCCAGGCCTACTACGACCGCTGCGTGCGCGCGCTGGCCGAGCTGCAGGCGGCCGAAGCGGAGCTGGACAGCGGCCGCCGCGAGCCGCAGGGCCGCCTGCGCGTCACCGCCCCGCTGGTATTCGGCCGGCATTGCGTCGCGCCGGTGTTGCGCGAGCTGGCTGGCCGCTATCCGCAGCTGGAGGTCGATATCTCGTTCAACGACCGCGTGGTGGACCTGATCGACGAAGGCTATGACCTGGGCATCCGCGTCGGCGACCTGCCGGACAGTTCCAGCCTCGCGGCGCGTCGGCTGGGCCTGCAGACCATGGGCATCGGCGCGTCGCCCACCTATATCGCCGCGCACGGGCGTCCCGTCACGGCGCAGGAGATGCAGGACCACGCCGGCATCATCTATGCGCGTGGCGGCCAGGACAAGGCCTGGACGATGCAGGATGAGGATGGCCGCGCGACGCAGCTGCGCCTGCGGCCGAGCCTGCGCCTGGACGACCTGCAGGCCATCGCCGACGCGGCCATCGCCGGCGCTGGCCTGGCCTGGCTGCCCTGTTGGATGCTGGCGCGCTACGTCGGCACGGGAGAGCTGGAGGTGCTGATGCACGGCGACCAGCTGGCCGCCCATGAGGTGCACGCGGTCTGGCCGCAGGCGCGCCACCTGCCTTCCAAGACCCGCGCCGCGATCGACGCGCTGGCCGCGCGCGTGCCTGCGATGCTGGCGCCGTAGCGGGGACGGCCTCGCGCGTACCCGCGCGGATCAGGGGGTAGAGAATGCCGGCGAGACCGGCGCGCCGAATACCTCGTTCAGCCGAACTTGCGCAACGCGTCCAACGCCAGGCCGGCGCCGATGCTGCCGAACAGGTCGCCCTCGACGCTGCGCGCGCCGGGCACCAGCGCCGACACGCTTTCGCGCAGCCGGGGCACGCGGCTGGAGCCGCCGGTGAAGAACACGGTATCCACGTCCGCCGCCGCCACGCCGGCGTCGCGCAACAGCGCGCCGACGGTGGTTTCCACCTTTTCGATCAGCCGGCCGACGCAGGCGTCGAACGACGGCCGCGTCACGTCCACGGCCAGCCCCGCGCCGACGCGCGACAGGTCGATGCGGGCCTCGGGCGCTTCCGACAGCGCGATCTTGGCTTCTTCCACCTGCACCGCCACCCAGTGGCCGGCGCGCTCCTTGACCAGATTCAGCAGCAGGTCGATCTTGGCGCGGTCGCCCGCCTCGGCGCGGATGTAGGCGAAGTGCTCGGCGGCCTTGCGGGTATAGGCCTGGTTGATGGTGTGCCAGCACGCCAGGTTGCCGTACTGCGTGGACGGCACGTCCTTGCCGCTGCGCAGCTGGCTGCCCAGGCCCAGCAGCGGCATGACATGGGCCAGGCTCAGCTGCTTGTCGAAGTCCGCGCCGCCGATGTGCACGCCGCCGTAGGCCAGGATGTCCTCGCGGCGGTCGGCCTTGCCGGCGCGGCCGGGGCCCAGGCGGATCAACGAAAAGTCGGAGGTGCCGCCGCCGATGTCGATGACCAGCACCAGCTCCTCGCGGTCGATCTGCGATTCATAGTCGAAAGCCGCGGCCAGCGGTTCGAACTGGAACTCGATGTCGGTGAAGCCGACCTGGCGGGCGATCTCGCCCAGCGTGTCCTGCGCGGTCTGGTCGGCGGCCGGATCGTCGTCCACGAAGAACACCGGGCGGCCCAGCACCACGCGGTGGAAATCGCGGCCGGCGGCGGTCTCGGCGCGACGCTTGAGCTCGGCGATGAAGCGCGTGAGCAGCACGCGGAACGGAATGGAGCGGCCCTGGACCTCGGTCGAGCCATCGATCAGCGAGCTGCCCAGCAGGCTCTTCATCGAGCGCATCAGGCGCCCGTCGTAGCCGGCCAGGTAGTCGGCGATGGCGCCACGGCCATAGCTGACCTCGTTGTCTTCGTCATGGAAGAAGATGGCCGACGGCAGGGTGGGCTTGCCGTCCTCGAGCGACAGCAGCGCGTGCTGGCCGGGGCGGCTCCAGCCCACGGTGGAATTGGACGTGCCGAAGTCGACGCCGCATGCGGAGGAAATCATGGAATTCAAAGGCTTGGGGGGCAAAACGGCGCACAAGTGTACCCTGCCCGCGCCGGATCGCTCCTTGCCCGCCCCCGCCCTCGCCTGCCGGGGCGCCCCGCCGCGCGTCCCCGCCGGCCAACGCCGCCGGCCAGGCGCCCGTCTCAGCCCTGGACCCGCCGCAGCGCGCGCGACGCATACAGCAGCGTCGCCACGGCCACCAGCAGGCCGCAGGCGAAGCCGCCCGCATAGCCGAGCTGGGCGGCCAGCACGGTGATCAGCGACGAGGTCAGGATCTCGCCCAGGTCGCGCGAGCTTTGCACGGCCGTCATGTCGGTGCCCGCCTGCTCGCCGCGCCGCGCGAAGCGCATGGCCAGCGTCATCAGCGCCACCGAGGCCGCGCCCGCGCCAAATGATCCCAGCGCCTGCGCCGCGTAGGCCGGCCCAGGCCCGGCGGCGATCCAGCCTTGCGCCTGGGCGGCCCAGGCCAGCGCCGCCAATCCCGAGGCGGACAGGCCCATCGCCAGCGCCGCCCGCGCGCCCAGCCGGCCGACCAACCAGGCGCCGCCGCCGCAACCGATCAGCACCGTGACCACGCCGCCGGCCATGCCGACGCGGCCCACGTCCTCGACCGCCCAGCCGGCGTCCACCAGGTACAGCTTGGCCAGGCCGTAACCGGCCACCGCCGTCATGGCCGACAACAGCGCGGCGCCCGCCAGCGCCCAGGCGCCCGGTCGCCGGGCAAAGCCGGCCAGGCTGGCGCACGGCCGGCGCGCAGCGGACACGGCGGGCGGCTCCCGCCGGCCCGCCCCCCACCGCAGGCGGGCCGCGCCCCTCCTCCTATTAACCCCTCACGCCGCCCACGGTTTATAAA
>NZ_JCBANG010000088.1:0-25278 GCF_059760905.1 Achromobacter sp. 1011811831 | reverse complement strand
GCGCATGGCCCTTTTCTTTTCAGGACGCGGGAATTGGACGTTCCGGTCAGCTCACATCGCCCAGCCTTGCCAGCGGAGGATTCGCGGTGAAGTAACGCTGGATCCCCGTCATCATGGCCTGCGCCAGCTTGTCCTGGTGCGAGGCGCTGCGCAGCAGCGCTTCTTCCTGCGGATTGCTGATGAAGGCCGTTTCGACCAGGATGGACGGAATGTCTGGCGCCTTGAGCACAGCGAAGCCGGCCTGTTCGACGCTGTTCTTGTGTAGCCGGTTGATCTTCTTGATCTCGTCCAGGAAGGAATTGCCGACCTTGAGCGAGTCGTTGATCTGCGCGGTGGTGGACAGGTCCAGCAGCACCTTGGCGACCTGGCGGTCATGGCTGCCCAGGTTCACGCCGCCGATCAGGTCGGCCGCGTTTTCCTTGTCGGCCATCCAGCGCGCCTGCGCGCTGGTGGCGCCGCGCTGCGACAGCGCGAACACCGACGAACCGTTGGCGGACGGCTTGATCCAGGCGTCGGCGTGGATGGACACGAATAGGTCGGCGTGCGCGCGGCGCGCCTTCTGCACGCGCACGTGCAGCGGCACGAAGTAGTCGTCGTCGCGCGTCAGGTAGGCGCGCATGTTCGGCTGGCTGTCGATCAGCGTCTTGAGCCGGCGCGCGATGCGCAGCACCACGTCCTTCTCGCGCAGGCCGCTGCTGCCAATCGCGCCCGGATCCTCGCCGCCGTGGCCGGGATCCAGCGCGATGGTCAGCATGCGCTGCTTGCCTCGGCCGGCGGAGACGGGCGGCGGCTTGGGCGTCGGGATCGGCGCGGCGGGCTGCTGGCCGCGCGCCAGCGGCGGCTCGGGCGGCGGGTTGTTCTTGCTGCCCGGATTGCGCTGGATGTCTTCCAGGATGCGGGCCAGCGGATCGTCGACGTCGGGGCCGCCCTGCTTGTTGATGACGGCGATCAGCGGATCCTGCGCGACCTTGGGATACAGGTCCAGCACCAGGCGGTATTGATAGTCGGCAACGGGCTTGAGCGTGAACACCTGCGGCGCCACGGCCTGTTTCAGGTCGAACACCAGCCGCACCACGTTGGGCCGGTTCTGCGCCACGCGCAGGCTCTGGATATAGGGATCGCCGGGCCGGACCTTGGATACCAGGTCATTGAGGGCGGCATTGATGGTCAGGCCCTCGATGTCGACCACCAGGCGGTGGGGATTTTCCAGCGTGAATTGTTCCGCCTTGAGCTCGCTGTCCAGTTCCAGCGTGACGCGGGTGTATTCGTCGGCTGGCCAGGTGCGCACCGCGAGGATGGTGGCGGCCTGGGCCAGGCGCGGCAATACGGGGAGGACGAGCAGCGTGGCGGCGACGCTGATCAGGCGGCGTCGGGCGGCGCCTGCCTTGGGCAGGGCGCTGGGGGCGGGGGGACAATCGCGTTCAACCATGTTTGTCCTCGGGCGGTGTACGCGGTCAGGCTGGCGTCGCGTCCTTCGCCGGCGTAGGCGAGGGAAATCTGCAGGTCGGGCGGGGGCAAAAGACCCTCTGCCCGCTCCGGCCATTCGATCAAAACGACCGCATCGTCACGCAGTAAATCCCGGAATCCTGCGTCCAACCATTCGCGCGAATCACTAAATCTATAAAAATCAAGGTGATAGAAGTATAAGTTAGAAACTTTATAGGATTCAAGCAGCGCGTAGCTTGGGCTTTTGATCCGGCCCTTGATGCCGCATTCGCGCAACAGCGCCCGGGTGAAGGCGGTCTTGCCCGCGCCCAGGTCGCCCTGCAGGTGGATGGCGCCGCCCGCCGGGGCGCCGGACTGGCCGGAAACCAGCGGCGCGAGCTGCCGCGCCAGCGATTCCGTGGCGGCTTCGTCGGGCAGGTGCAGGGTCAGGCTGCTCAGGGGGACAGGCTTGGGCGCGGACATGGGACGGGGCCAGTGGTGGTAAAAAGCGGTACAGGGATATATCGAATGTCAGCGATTATAGGAATGCGGGTTTCTGCTAACCTATAACGTTATCCATAATTGATTGCTATTCTCAAATGTGTCGGGGCAAATCCGCCCGCGAACGACGCCGCTACGGAGCTGTACGCGCCATGAAGACCCGCATCGAAAAAGATACCTTCGGCCCCATCGAGGTCCCCCAGGACCACCTGTGGGGCGCCCAGACCCAGCGCTCGCTGCATTTCTTCGCGATCTCGACCGAGAAGATGCCCGCGCCGCTGGTCACCGCGATGGCGCAGCTCAAGCGCGCCGCCGCCAAGGTGAACGCCGACCTGGGCGAGCTGGATCCGAAGATCGCCGATGCCATCTCGCGCGCCGCCGACGAAGTGATCGCCGGCAAGTGGCCTGACGAGTTCCCGCTGTCCGTGTGGCAGACCGGCTCGGGCACGCAGAGCAACATGAACATGAACGAGGTGCTGGCCAACCGCGCCTCCGAGCTGCTGGGCGGCGAGCGCGGCGAAGCGCGCAAGGTCCACCCGAACGACCACGTCAATCGCGGCCAGTCGTCCAACGACACCTTCCCCACCGCCATGCACGTGGCCGCCGCCGTCCAGGTTGAGCACCACCTGCTGCCGTCGCTGAAGGCCTTGCGCGCCACGCTGGCCGCCAAGAGCGCCGAGTTCTACGACATCGTCAAGATCGGCCGCACCCATCTGCAGGACGCCACGCCGCTGACGCTGGGCCAGGAAATCTCGGGCTACGTGGCCCAGCTGGACCTGGCCGAGCAGCAGATCCGCGCCACGCTGCCGGGCCTGCACCAGCTCGCCATCGGCGGCACCGCCGTGGGCACGGGCCTGAACGCGCATCCGCAGTTCAGCGCCAAGGTTTCCGCAGACCTGGCGCACGCCACCGGCACGGCCTTCGTGTCGGCGCCCAACAAGTTCCAGGCCCTGGCCTCGCACGAAGCGCTGCTGTTCGCGCACGGCGCGCTGAAGTCGCTGGCCGCCGGCCTGATGAAGATCGCCAACGACGTGCGCTGGCTGGCCAGCGGTCCGCGCTCCGGCCTGGGCGAGATCAGCATTCCCGAGAACGAGCCGGGCAGCTCCATCATGCCGGGCAAGGTCAATCCGACGCAGTGTGAAGCCGTGACCATGCTGGCCGCGCAGGTGCTGGGCAACGACGTCGCCATCAACATCGGCGGCGCCAGCGGCAACTTCGAGCTCAACGTCTTCAAGCCCCTGGTCATCCACAACTTCCTGCAGTCGGTGCGCCTGTTGACCGACGGCATGGCCAGCTTCGACCAGCACTGCGCCCAGGGCATCGAGCCCAACCACGCGCGCATCGCCGAGCTGGTCGACCGCTCGCTGATGCTGGTGACCGCGCTGAACCCGCACATCGGCTATGACAAGGCCGCGCAGATCGCCAAGAAGGCGCACAAGGAAGGGCTGTCGCTGAAGGAGTCGGCGCTGGCGCTGGGCTTCCTCAACGAGGAACAGTTCGCCCAGTGGGTGGTCCCGGCCGACATGACCAACGCCAAGAAGTCCTGAGGCTGAAAGCGCGTTCGACGCGCCCAGGCTGAAGGCGTGCATGCCGCTCCATCGGGGCGGCATTTTTTTGTACGGACGCGGCAAGCGGAAGGCGCGCCGTTGCGGGGAAAGTCGGCGGCACGCTGCGGGCGCCCGTCATCTCGCAATGATTGGAAGGATTTGCCGAGATTACTGCGTCAGCATCAGCCACAGCGGAATAGTCAGCGCCGAGGCCAGCGTGCCCAGCGACAGCAGCAGGGCCACCATGCGCCCGTCGCCGCCCATGCGCATGGCCAGCACATAGGCGGCCGATGCCGTGGGCAGCGCGCCGAACAGCAGCAGCATGCGCGATTCCAGCGGTGGCATGCCCAGCAGATGCGCCACCAGCAAGGCCACCAGCGGCAGCGCGGCCAGCTTCACGGCCAGCATCCAGGCGATCAACGCGCCATAGCCCTTGCCGCCTTCCCAGGCCAGGCTGGCGCCTACGCACAGAATGCCCAGGGCGATGGCCGCCGCGCCCAGCCGCGCCAGCACCGTGTCGACCGGACCGGGCAGCTGCAGGCCCGCCAGGTTGCAGGCCAGGCCGGCCAGCGTCGAGACCACCAGCGGATTGCGCGCCAGTTCGCGCAGCAGGTTGGCGCCGCTGTGGCGCGCCAGGCCATAGACCGCGACCACGTTGGCCATGGGCACGGCGAAGCCGATGATCAGCGCCATGATGGTCTGCCCCTGCGCGCCGCCGATGCTGGCCGACAGCGCCAGGCCGATGTAGGTGTTGAAGCGGTAGCCGCATTGCGCGGCGGACGCCAGCCCGATCGAGGTGGGCCGCAGCACGGGGCCGGCCAGCCACGACAGCGCGACGCCGGCGGCGATCATGGCTGCCGTCGCCTGCAGCAGCAGGGCGGCGTTGCCGGCGCTGATGGGGGTGCGCAGGATCGCCTGGAACAGCAGCGCGGGGAACAGCACGAAGTAGACGAGGCGCTCGGCGCCGGCGAAGAATTCGCGCGAGAAGCCGAGCTTGTGGCGTAGCGTCCAGCCCAGCGCGACCAGCATGAAATCGGGGAAAACCAGCAGTGCGACCGACATGAAGACTAGGAATTTTCTGGTTGTGCCAGCAGGGCTTTTCTGCCTAGGCGGGTGTAAGCATTTGCTGCTATTCTCCGACATTCTGGCGGGCGCGTGTTCCACCAGCAACTCATAATCAGCGCCGCACAACGCGGCGGCGCGCATAACTAAGCGCCCCCATCGCCAATCGTCGTCCGTCCACAGACGGCCGGCCCGCTACACAATCCGCACACACGCGGATTCGCTATCTTGGAGGAAACACACCAATGAATAAAGCTCGCACCCTGGCCGTGGCCATCGCGCTGGCCACCGGCGCCGCCGGCACGCTGGGCGCCTCGGCCGCGCACGCCGCCGACAAGTATCCCGGCAAGGCCATCCGCGTCATCGTCCCGTTCGCCCCGGGCGGTTCCACCGACATCATCGCGCGCCTCGTGACGCAGCGCATGAGCCAGGAGCTGGGCCAGCCCATGGTCGTGGAAAACAAGGGCGGCGCTGGCGGCGCCATCGGCGCATCCGAGGCCGCGCGCGCCGAGCCGGACGGCTACACGCTGTCGATCGCCACCGTGTCGACCATGGCCGTGAACCCGGCCTGCCGTCCGAACGACCTGCCCTACGATCCGATCAAGGATTTCCAGCCGGTCACCAACTTCGCCAACACGGCCAACGTGGTCGCCGTGAACCCGAAGTTCCCGGCCAAGGACTTCAAGGGCTTCCTGGAAGAGCTGAAGAAGAATCCCGGCAAGTATTCCTACGGCAGCTCGGGCACCTGCGGCGTGCTGCACCTGATGGGCGAATCGTTCAAGATGGCCACGGGCACCGACATCGTGCACGTGCCGTACAAGGGCTCGGGCCCGGCCGTGGCCGACGCCGTCGGCGGCCAGATCGAAATCATCTTCGACAACCTGCCGTCCTCCATGCCGCAGATCCAGGCGGGCAAGCTGCGCGCCATGGCCATCGCGTGGCCGGGCAACATCGATGCCATCAAGGACGTGCCGACCTTCAAGGACGCCGGCTTCCCGGTGCTGAACCAGCCGGTCTGGTACGGCCTGCTGGCGCCCAAGGGCACGCCGATGGAAGTCGTGAACAAGCTGCGCGACGCCGCGGTCGTGGCGCTGAAGGACCCGAAGGTCATCAAGGCGCTGGACGACCAGGGTTCGGCGCCGTCGGGCAACACGCCGGAAGAATTCGCCAAGGAAATCAAGGAACAGTACGACTGGGCGAAGGACGTCGTGAAGAAGCAGAACATCAAGCTGGATTGATGGCTTGAAGCAGGGGCCGGCCGGACCGGTCCCTGGTTTGCGCGGGCGCCTTCGGGCGCCCGTTTTCATTGTGGCGCGGCCCTGGCGCCGCAACGGTGGCGGCCCGTGGTCAGGCCTCGGTCAGGCGCGCCAGCAACGCGTCGCAGGCCGTGCGCAACCGTTCGATCAGGTCGCGGTGCAGGGCCGACACCGGGTCCTGGTTGCGCATCATGATGCTGATGGGCACGCGCAGCGCGGGTTCCAGGCGGCGCAGGTGCATGCCCGGCCGCAGCAGCGCCCGGGCGGTGATGGCGTCGACGATCGCATCGCCGCAGCCGGCCTCCACCAGCGCGCAGGCCACGTAGTGCGTCTTCACCTGGATCGCGGGGTTCACCTCCACGCCCTGCGCGTCCAGCGCCATCTGCAGCAGCGCGCCAGAGGCGTCGCGCGCGTCCAGCACGATCAGCGGGTGGTCCGGCGGCAGGTCGGCCAGGCGCAGCGGACCCGATCCCGGATCCAGGCTCAGGTGCACAAGTTCGGTCTGGCCCAGGCCGGTGCGGGTCAGGCCGGGATAGTCATTGGTGTCGAAGGTGACGATGGCGTCCAGCTCGCGCGTCAGCAGCCCCTGGACCAGCTCGGCGCTATGGTAGGTGTGCAGGTCGAAGGTGACGCCCGGATGCGCGTCGCGGCTGGCGCGCACCACGCCGGGCAACAGGCCCAGCCCCAGCGCCGGCGCGCTGCCCAGCCGCAGATGGCCGTGCGGCCGGTCGCGCAGGCTGGCCGCCAGCCGGCGCACGCTGTTCAGGTCCTGGTTCAGCCGCGCCACTTCGGGCGTCAGGATCTCGGCCTCGCGCGTGGCCACCAGCCTGCCCTTGACGCGCTCGAACAGCTTGAAACCCAGCTGGGCCTCGGCATGCGCCAGCAGCTTGCTGGCGGCGGGCTGGGAAATGTGCAGCGCGGCCGCGGCCTCGGTCAGTGAACCGGTGCGGCGGATGGCTTCGAAAATCTCGATGTGACGCAGGCGCATGACGCGAAAAGCGGGAAGAGCGGGCAGTGCCGGAACCGGGATTCTATGCCGGATGCCTGCAGGGCGCCCCGGCCGCGCCCTTGGCGGATTTGAATATCATTGGGGGCTGCCACGCCCACCGTTACCCGCCGGAGTCCGCCATGCCCTTGCCCGTTCGCGCCGTTCTTGCCGCCGTCCTTATCGCCGCCGGCGTGTCAGCCCCGCCCGCCGCGTGGGCGCGCGGCCCGCAGGCGGCGGACCGGAATCCCGAGGCGGCGACGGGCTATGCCGAACGCGCGCTGGTGCGCGCGCCGCATTTCATGATGGTGTCGGCCAATCCCTGGGCCACGCGCGCGGGCGACGAAATGCTGCGGGCTGGCGGCAGCGCCGTGGATGCGGCCATCGCCGCGCAGCTGGTGCTGAACCTGGTCGAGCCGCAGTCCTCCGGCATCGGCGGCGGCGCTTTCCTGGTGCTGTACTCGGCGCGGCAAAAGCGCGTCCTGACCTACGATGCCCGTGAAACCGCGCCGGCGGCCGCTCGCCAGGACCGCTTCCTTGATGCCGACGGCAAGCCCTTGTCCTTCGCGCAGTCCGTCAACAACGGCATGGCCGTGGCCACGCCGGGACTGCTGCGCGGGCTGGAGCTGGCGCACAAGGAGCACGGCAAGCTGCCCTGGGCGGACCTGTTCGCGCCGGCCATCCGCCTGGCCGAGCAGGGCTTTCCGGTATCGCCGCGCCTGCATGCGCTCCTGGCCGGCAACAAGGCGCTGCCGAAACAGCCGGCGGCCGCCGCCTATTTCTATGCGCCCGACGGCCAGCCCTGGCCGGTGGGGCATGTGCTGAAGAATCCCGAGTTCGCCCAAACGCTGCGCGAGATCGCGGCGCGCGGCGCCGACGTCTTCTACCGTGGCGCGATCGCGCGCGATATCGTCGCGGCCGTGCACGGCCATGCCAAGCCCGGTGACCTGAGCCTGGACGATCTGGCGGGCTATCAGGCCAAGCGCCGCGAGCCGGTCTGCGGCGCGTACCGGGGCTACGAGCTATGCGGCATGGCGCCGCCCAGCAGCGGCCCGCTGGCGGTGTTGCAGATGCTGGGCGAGCTGGAGCAGTACCCCATGTCCCGCTACGCGCCCAATAGCGCGCAGGCCGTGCACTACTTCGCGGAGGCCGGCAGGCTGGCCTTCGCGGACCGTGATTTCTACGTGGCGGATCCCGACTTCGTGAAGGTGCCGGTGCGCGCGCTGCTCGATCCCGCCTATCTGCGCGCGCGCGGCGCGCTGATCCAGCCGGACCGCAGCATGAAGGTCGCGCTGCCTGGCGACCCCGAAGGCAAGCTGCTGGGCCTGGGCCGCGACGCGGCGCTGGAGCAGCCGTCCACCAGCCACCTGGTGGCGGTCGACGCGCGCGGCGACGCGATCAGCATGACCACCACCATCGAGAACGAGTTCGGCAGCAAGATCTTCGTGCGCGGCTTCCTGCTCAACAACGAGATGACCGATTTCTCGTCGTCGTTCAAGGATCCCGAGGGCCGGCTCGTGGCCAACCGCATCGAACCGGGCAAGCGCCCGCGCAGCGCCATGGCGCCCATGATCGTGCTGCGCGACGGCAAGCCTTACATGGTGGTCGGCTCGCCGGGCGGCAGCGCCATCATCAACTACGTGGCCAAGACGCTGGTGGGCGTGCTGGACTGGGGCCTGGACATCCAGGCCGCGATCTCGCTGCCCAACATGGGCAGCCGCAACAAGGACACCGAGCTGGAAAAGGGCACGGCGCTGGAGGCGCTGGCGCCCGCGCTGGAAGCGATGGGGCATCCGCTGCGCATCACCGAGTTTCCCAGCGGCATCCACGGCATCGTGATCGGGCCGGACGGCTTGCAGGGCGGCGCGGATCCGCGCCGCGAAGGCCTGGCGCGAGGCGGCTAGGCGCGCCGCGTACGTGGCCCTGCGCCGCGCCGCTAGCCGGCCTCTGGCTCCTGGCCGCCCAGCGCCGGCGGCAGCCGGCGCAGCCTGGCGGGCGTGCGCGACAGCTTGATCGGCGAGCCCACGCCCCGGTAGTCGCCCTGTTCCAGCAGCATGCCGCGATGGCGGGTATGCGGATGGGCCAGGGCCTGGTCCACGGTCTGCACGGCGGCGGCGGGCACGCCCGCGCGCAGCAGCCGGTCCGCCAGCGCAGCGGCCTCGTGCACGGCCAGCAGCGCCGACAGGGCATCGCGCAAGGCCTGGCGGTTGGCCAGCCGGCCGGCGTTGGTCGCGTAGCGCGGGTCCCGCGCCAGTTCGGGCGCGCCCAGCGAGGCGGCCAGCTGCGCGAACTGGCGGTTGTTGCCCACGGCCAGGAAGATCGGGCCGCTGGCGGTGGGCAGCGTTTCATAGGGCGCGATGTTGGGATGCGCATTGCCGCTGCGAGCAGGCGTCTTGCCGCTGTAGAAGTAGTTGGGCGCGTGCGGGTGCAGCAGCGACAGCGCGCAGTCGTACAGCGTGATGTCCAGGAACTGCCCCAGGCCGCTGCGCGCGCGCTCGTTCAGCGCCAGCAGCACCGCCACGGCCGCGTTCAGGCCGGTGACCATGTCCACCACGGGCAGGCCGACGCGGGTGGCTTCTCCATCGGCCTCGCCATTCACGCTCATCAGGCCGCACATGGCCTGGGCGCAGGCGTCGTAGCCCGGCAGGCCGCCCAGCGGCCCGTCGGCGCCGAAGCCGCTGACGCGGCAATGGATCAGCTTCGGGAATGCCTGGCTCAGCGTCTCGTAGCCCAAGCCCCATTTCTCCAGCGTGCCGGGCTTGAAGTTCTCGACCAGCACGTCGGCGTCGGCCAGCAGCGCGCGCAGCAGCGCCTGGCCCGCCGGCAGCGACAGATCCAGCGCCATGCCGCGCTTGTTGCGGTTCACGCCGATGAAGTAGGACGCCGTCTCGCCCAGGAACGGCGGTCCCCAGCCCCGCGTCTCGTCGCCGCCAGGCGGCTCGATCTTGAGCACGTCGGCGCCGTGGTCGGCAAGAATCTGCGTGCAATACGGACCGCCCAGCACGCGGGACAGGTCGATCACCGTGCAGCCGGCAAGCGCGCCGGCGTCGGAAAGCTTGGGAGACATGGGTACTCGCAGGTTCGTGGTCAGTGCTGGATTCCGGGGAGCGGATGCGCCATGCGATTACCGCCACACATTCGGCGCTCTGCATGCAACGGGTGCCCCAAGATCGGGGCAGCGCGGATCCGGCTCCGCCGGTCCGCCGCTGCGCCCCCTGGGGGGAAGCGCGCAGCGCTCGGGGGGGGCCTCAATCTATCGAGACGTTGGCGCTCTTGATCAGCGCGCGCCATTTGGGCACTTCCTCGGCAATGAAGCCCGTCAGTGCGGCCGGGCTCTGGTCCTGCGCCGGAACGATGCCCTGGCTGTGCAGCGCCTGCTTCACGTCGGGGTCCGCCAGCGCCGCGCGGAACGCCTGGTTGAGCTGGTCCACGGTCGCGGCCGGCGTGTCCTTGGGCGCGACGATGCCGAAGAACACGCTGACGTCATAGCCTTTCAGCCCCTGCTCCGAAATGGTGGGCAGGTCGGGCAGCGCGTCCGAGCGCTGCGCGCTGGCCAGGCCGATGGCGCGCAGCTTGCCGGCCTTGATGTGGGGCAGCGCGGTCAGGATGTCGGTGAAGGACATGGATACCTGGCCGCCAAGCAGGTCGTTCAGCGCGGGGCCGGTGCCCTTGTACGGGATGTGCATGATCTGCGTGCCGGCCATCTGGTTGAACAGGATGCCGGCCAGGTGCGAGGACGCGCCGTTGCCCGACGAGGCGTAGCTGAGCTTGTCCGGGTGCTGCTTGGCGTAGGCGATCAGCTCCTTCACGTTGGTCGCGGGCACCGAGGGATGGACCACCAGGATGTTGGGCAGGTGGCCGATGCGGATGACGGGCGCGAAGCTCTTCTCGGGGTCATAGCCCTGGTTCTTGTACAGGCTGACGTTGATCGCCAGCGGGCCGGAGGTGCCGAACAGGATGGTGTAGCCGTCGGGCTTGGCGTGGGCCACGTACTCCGAGCCGATGTTGCCGCCGGCGCCGGCGCGGTTCTCGACGATGACGTTCTGGTTCAGCGGCTGCCTGAGTTTTTCGGCCAGGCGGCGCGCCATCGCGTCGGTCGGGCCGCCGGGCGGGAAGGGCACGACCAGCGTGACGGGACGCGAGGGGTAGGCGTCGGCGGCGGACGCTGGCGCGACGGCGGTGAGCGTGGCGGTGGCCAGCAGCAGCGGGATGAGCAGGCGTTTCATGGTTGTCTCCATTGTGGTGGCGCGCCGGCTGTGTCGCCGGCGTCGTGGGTGCGCGGTGCTAGAGCGCGTATTGCAGGATGGCGGCGCAGTCGGCGCTTTCGTTCGCGGGCGCCGCATACGGGTCGCGCGCGGCCAGGCGATGCCGCAACACCAGGTCGGCCAGGATCGCGCGCGTTTCCAGGCCCGGCTCGCGGGCTTCCCGGCGCAGGGCGGCGATGGACACGGCGTGATACAGCAGCGTCGCCGCCTGCCGCGCCAGTTCAGCGCGGTTGCCCTCGGCCGCCATGGCGGCGAAGGCGAAGCTGCGCTCGATGGCGTCCTGCTGCGTGGCGGCCAGCGCGTCCGTGCAAGGCACGCCTTCGGCCAGCAGCTGATCGACATGGCGGCGCAGGGCCGGCAGCGAGTTTTCGCGGTTGATGGCGCGCAGCACGTCCAGCGCGACGATGTTGCTGGTGCCTTCCCAGATCGAGCCCAGGTGCGCGTCGCGCACCAGGCGCGGCTCGGTCCATTCCTCGATGTAGCCGCAGCCGCCGCGCACCTCCATCGCGTCGCCGGTGACCTTGCGGGCGTCGCGGCAGGCGCGGAACTTGATCAGCGGCGTCAGGATGCGCGCCAGCGCCGGGTCCGCGTGGCCCTGGTCGGCCTCGGCCAGCGCCCGCGCCGTCTGGAACATCACGCTGCGGGCCTGTTCGGCCCAGACCGTCATCTTGGCCAGCTGGCGGCGCATCAGCGGCATGTCGATCAGGCGCTGGCCGAAGGCGCGGCGCTGCTGCGAGAAGTAGACCGCCTCGGTGACGGCGCGGCGCATCAGGCCGGCCGCGCGCATGCCATTGGACAGGCGCGAGTTGTTGATCATGTCGGCCATCTGCTTGAAGCCACGGCCGCGCTCGCCCACCAGCCAGGCGGTGGCGCCTTCCAGGCGGATCTCGCCGCTGGCCATGGAGCGGGTACCGAGCTTGTCCTTCAACCGCAGGATGCGATAGCGGTTGTGGCTGCCATCGTCCAGCTCGCGCGGCAGCAGGAACAGCGACACGCCCTTCAGGCCGGGCTGCGCCTCGCTACGCGCCAGCACCATGGCGAAGCCGGCGTCGGGGTTGGAGCAGAACCACTTGTCGCCGCTAAGGCGCCAACTGCCGTCCGGCCGCGCCTCGGCCACGACCTCGGTGGCGCTGACATCGGAGCCCGCGCCCTGCTCGGTCATGAACATGGCGCCCTGGCGCAGGCTGTCGAAGTCCAGGCTGGTGACCTGCGGCAGCACTTTTTCGACGAGTTCCGGCGCGCCGAACTTGCGCAGCGTGCGCGCCAGCGAATCGGTCATGCTGACCGGGCAGCACAGCCCGAACTCGGCCTGCACGAACAGATGGCTGAGCGCGTACTTGGCCGTGGCCGGCATGGCCTCGGGCCAGCCCAGCGCGCCGCCGCGATGCGACAGCGCGGCCAGGCCGAATTCGCTGTAGGCCAGGCGCTCCAGCTCGACGTAGGCGGGGTGCTTGTCGATGCGGGATTCGTCGGCGCCGGCGCGGTTGCGCACCGACAGCGTGGGTGGGTGCCTGTCGGCGTCGGCGGCCAGTTCGTCCATGCGGCCGCCGGCCAGCGCGCCCAGCCGGTCCAGGTGCGGCAGCAGGTGCGCGTGCAGCGCCGCAGGCAGGTACAGGCGGCTGAGCGCGGCCGCGTAGGGGTCGGCGCGGAACAGGTTCAGGCCGCGCGAATCGGGCACGGGCGTGGCGGCGGTCTGCGGGGCAAGCATGGCGGCGTCCATGGGGCGGTCCTGGGCAGCGGAGGGATGCTGCATGGTGCGCGGCTGGATTAATCTATGCAAATACTTGATTTGTCTGGATTGATCCAAAAAAAATATCGATGACGGGAGACGGGCGATGGACCTCGAACCGCGCCTCTTGCGCTATTTCATCGCCGTGGCCGAGGAGCGGCATTTCGGCCGCGCGGCGGCGCGGCTGCACATTTCCCAGCCGCCGCTCAGCTACGCCATCCGCCAGCTGGAGCAGGGCGTGGGCGCGCGTCTGCTGGAGCGCACCAGCCGCCAGGTGGCGCTGACCGAGGCGGGCAAGGTGCTGTACCGCGAGGCCCAGGCGCTGCTGCGGCAGGCCGAGGACGTGCGCGTGCTGGTGCGGCGCGTCGACGCCGGACTGCGCGGGCGGTTGCGCATCGGCTTCGTCGGTTCGATGCTGTACCGCGGCCTGCCAGCGCTGCTGGCGGCCATGCGGGCCGAGCTGCCGGACGTGGAGCATGTGCTGGCCGAGCTGAATTCCCATGACCAGATCGAGGCCGTGCATCGCGGCGCGCTGGACCTGGGTTTCATCCATGCCAACCCGCTGCCCGAAGGCGTGCAGGCGCAGGACCTGGTGGCCGAGCCCTTCGTCGTCTGCCTGCCCGCCGGCCATGCGCTGGCGCGGCGCGGCAGCCTGGCGCTGGCCGAGCTGGCCGGCGAGGACTTCGTGTTCTTCGCGCGCGCGGCCTCGCCCAGCTACTACGAGACGGTGCTGTCGCTATGCGTGACGGCCGGTTTCACGCCGCTGGTGCGGCACGAAGTGCGCCACTGGCTGAGCGTGGCCGCGCTGGTGTCGCAGGGACTGGGGGTGGCGATCGTGCCGGCCTGCCTGTCGCGCAGCGGACTGGCCGGCACGCGCTTCATCGGCTTCGAGCACGAGGCGCGCTCGGTCAGCCAGGCGATCTGGCCGGCCGAGGGCCGCACGCCGTTGCAGGAAAGCGCGATGCGGCTGGTGATGGCGCGCATGCCGACGCTGCGGCCTGAATCGGGCTAGAAAGCCCGCTGCCGGCCCGACGGGCCGGCCGGATCCGCGCGATCAGCGGAAGACGACGGTCTTGTTGCGGTTCAGCAGGATGCGATGTTCGACATGGCTGCGCACCGCGCGCGACAGCACCAGCGATTCGATGTCGCTGCCCACCTGGGTCAGATCGGCGGCCGTCATGGTGTGGTCCACGCGTTCGATGTCCTGGTCGATGATGGGGCCTTCGTCCAGGTCCGACGTCACATAGTGGGCCGTCGCGCCGATGATCTTCACGCCGCGCGCGTGCGCCTGGTGATAGGGGCGCGCGCCCTTGAAGCTGGGCAGGAAGCTGTGGTGGATGTTGATGGCGCGGCCGTTCAGCGCGCGGCACATGTCCGCCGACAGGATCTGCATGTAGCGGGCCAGCACCACCAGGTCGATGTGCTCGCGGGCCGCCAGGTCCAGCACCTGCTGTTCTTGCTGCGCCTTGGTGTCGGGCGTGACGGGCAGGTGGTGGAAGGGGATGCCGTACGTGGCCGCCAGCGGCGCGTAGTCGTTGTGGTTGGAGACGATGGCCGCGACCTCGGCGCGCAGCTGGCCGCTGTGCACGCGGAACAGCAGGTCGTTCAGGCAGTGGCCCTGCTTGCTGACCATGATCAGCAGGCGCGCCTTGCGGCGGGCGTCGTGCAGTTGCAGGTCCATGCCGAACTCGGCCGACAGCGTGTCCAGGCGCGCGCGCAGCGCATCGGGCTGGATATCCGACGGCAGGTCGAAGTGCACGCGCAGGAAGAAGCGGCCGGTTTCGTCGTCGCCGAATTGCTGGGAATCCAGGATGTTGCAGCCCAGTTCGAACAACAAACCGCTGACGCGATACACGATGCCCGTGCGGTCGGGGCAGGACAGGGTCAGGATGTAGTCGTTGTGCTGCATGGTCTGGAGGATGCGTGGATGGAAGGGAGGTCGGGTCAGGCGGCGGCCAGGCGCGCCAGGGTTTCGTCGGCCAGGGCCAGGCTGGACGTCAGGCCGGGGGATTCTATGCCGAACAGATTGACCAGGCCGGGCACGCCGTGGTCGGCGGGGCCGGCGATCATGAAATCGGCGGCCGGCTCGCGCGGGCCGGAGATCTTCGGGCGGATGCCAGTGTAGCCGGGCGCCAGCGCGTGGTCGGGCAGGGCGGGCCAGTAGCTGCGCACCGCCTCGTAGAACACGTCGGCGCGGGCCGGGTCCAGGGTGTAGTCCTCGCTGTCGACCCATTCGGTGTCGGGACCGAACTTGGCCTGGCCGCCCAGGTCCAGCGTCAGGTGCACGCCCAGGCCGGCGTGCTGCGGCACGGGGTAGATCAGCCGCGAGAACGGCGCGCGGCCGGACAGCGTGAAATAGCTGCCCTTGCACAGGTAGCTGGCGGGGACGCTGGCGGCCGGCACGCCGTCGATGCGACGCGCCAGCGCCGGCGCCTGCAGGCCGGCCGCGTTGATCAGCGTGTTGCAGCTCAGGCGCATCGCGTCGGCGCCGCCGAATTGCAGCTCGAAGCCGCCCTCGGGACGCACGCGCCCGGATTCCAGCGGCGTGTGGAACACGCATTGCGCGCCGGCGTTCTCGGCGTCGCCCTGGTAGGACAGCATCAGGGCATGGCTGTCGACGATGCCGGTGGAGGGCGACAGCAGCGCGGCGGTGCAGCGCAGCGCCGGTTCCAGCCGCATGGCTTCTTCGCCGGCGATGTATTGCAGGTCGTCCACGCCATTGGCGCGCGCGCGCCGGGCGATGTCTTCCAGCTGGGCCGCCTGGGCCGTGTCGGCGGCCACGATCAGCTTGCCCAGGCGCTTGTGCGGCACGCCGCGCTCGGCGCAATAGGCGTAGAGCAGGTGCTTGCCGCGCACGCACAGCCGGGCTTTCAGGCTGCCGGCCGGGTAATAGATGCCGGCGTGTATGACTTCGGAGTTGCGCGAGCTGGTGCCGGTGCCGATGGCCTCGGTGGCTTCGGCCACCAGCACCTCGCGTCCGCGCAGCGCCAGCGCCCGCGCGATCGCCAGGCCGACCACGCCCGCGCCGATCACGACGCAGTCGATGTCGGCGCTCATCGGCGGGCTCCGGCGGCGGACGATGCCTGTGCGCAAGGGCGGCGGGTCGTCATGGCGTTTTCCTGTCGGCATGGGCGCCGGCGGGGGTGAGGTCGAAGCCGCCGGCATGGAAGACCAGCGGCGGTTCGCCGCTGTGGCCGCAGCGCTCGACTTCGCCGACCATGATGACGTGGTCGCCTTCGACGTAACGGCTGCGGTTGTGGCATTCGAACCAGGCGGCGCAGCCGCCGTCCAGCATCGGCGTGCCGCCCGGTGCCCGCGCCACGGTCAGGCCGTTGAAGCGGTCGGGCGTCCTGCCGGTGGCGAAGCGGCGCGCCAGCGCGATCTGGTGGGCGCTCAGCACATTGACGACGTAGCGATCGCAGCGCTCGAAGGCTTCCCGCGACGACGAGCCGCCGGACAGGCTCCATAGCACCAGCGGCGGATTCAGCGACACCGAATTGAAGGAGCTGACCGTCAGCCCGATGGGCGCGCCATCGGCGTCGGCGGCGGTGACCACCGTCACGCCGGTGGCGTAGCGTCCCAATGCGGTGCGGAAGAAGGCGGCGTCGAAGTCAGGCTTGGAAACAGTCATGTAAGTTCACGGCGGCGCCGCCCTTATCGGGGCAGCGCGGATCCGGCTCCGCCGGTCCGCAGCTGCGCCCCTGGGGGAAGCGCGCAGCGCTCGGGGGGGGCCTCTACGGCGATAGGCGTTCGATCTTCCAGCCGGCGCCGTCGGGGACGTAGCGCAGGCGGTCGTGCAGGCGCGACGGGCGGCCTTGCCAGAATTCGAACGCGGTGGGTTTCAGGCGGTAGCCGCCCCAATGCGGCGGGCGCGGCGGCTGGTCGCCATAGCGGGCGCGGAATTCCTGCTCGCGGGCCTCCAGTTCTTCGCGCGTGATGGGCTGGCTCTGGCGCGAGGCCCAGGCGCCGATCCGCGAGCCGGCGGGCCGGCTGTGGTAGTAGGCGTCGGACTCATCGGCCGCGACCCTTTCCACCACGCCCTCGATGCGCACCTGGCGTTCCAGCGGCTGCCAGAAGAACAGCAGGCAGGCGCGCGGCTCGGCCAGCAGGTCCGTGCCCTTGCGCGATTCGTAGTTGGTGAAGAAGGTGAAGCCCTGCTCATCGTAGCCCTTGATCAGGACGATGCGCGCGCTGGGCTGGCCGCTGGCGTCGACCGTGGCCAGCGTCATGGCATTGGGTTCGGGCACCTTGGCGGCCTGGGCCTCGTCGAACCAGCGGGAAAACTGTTCCAGCGGCGAAGCGCTGGCCTGGCTTTCCAGCAAGACGTTTTTTTCGTAGCTTTGACGCAGATCGGAGACGGACATGGGGCTTTGATTCAGCGTTGATGACAGGGAGTTTATACCGCCGGGACGGGCGTTCCCCTATTGACCCTGCGCAGGGCTTGCTCATATCGGGCGGAGGTTGCAGCCAGCCTGTCCGGCGCCTGTTGCCGGAATGCGTCGCGCCGGGGTGTCCGGCCCGCCGTCAGGCCGTCTCGGGCAGCGCGTGGCTGTCGGCTTCCAGGCGGCGGGCGATGGCGTCCAGCCGGGAATCATGGATGCCCGCCGCGCGCAGCGCCTGGGCGGTCTGCACCACGTACTCGGTGCAGGGGCCGTAGCGGCCGGAGGCCCGGCGCACGATGGCCAGCAATTCCGGCTCGGGCAGGGCGCGGATGTAGGCCGGGTTGTCACGGTTCATGATGAAGACCAGGGCGCGGACCTGTCCGGCCTCGGTGCTGCAATTGATCCAGCGCGGCAGATAGGCGCCGGTGGACATCTCGCGGTCCCACAGCGCCGGGAAATAGTCGGGCACCTGGCCGCCAGCCAGCCGGTAGACCACGCCGCGGCAGGAGCCGCCGCGGTCCAGGCCGAACACCAGGCCAGGGCATTCCGGCGTGCCCCGGTTGACCCGGGACCACAGGCATAGCGCCCGGTGATGGCCGTGCAGCGTGGCCAGCCGCCGTTCCTCGAAGGCGAAATCCGGGCGCCAGATCAGCGAGCCGTAGCCATAGACCCACACGTCCTCGCCCTTGCGCCAGTGGCGCAACGTCTCGTCCAGCGAGGCCTGGCGCTCTTCGCTGGTCCAGAGCCGGAAAGGCAGGCTGGCGCCGGAAACGCCGGCGTCTTGGGGGGCGGGGGACTGCATTGTTACGGTTTGGCGTCGGTTTCGAGCGGCGGATTGCGGTTCGCCCAGCCTCCCGCCATCAGGGCCACCGAATAGGCCCAGAACAGCGGCGCGACGCCGATCACCGAGCCGAGCGCGCCGAACGTGAGCGGCAGCGACACCTGGGATCCGTTGATCAGCGCCATGCGCAGGCCCACGGCTTCGGCCGCGCGGCCGGGCGGGGAGTGCTGGTGCAGCAATGCAAGCATACTCGGTTGGCAGCATCCCAGCGCAAGACCCAGAATGAACGACAGCACGATCAGCACGCTAACGTCGCTGAACAGCGGGTAAAGCATGAAGTCCACGGCCGCCGTGGCCATGGCGGCGCGCACCAGGGTCCAGGAACGGACCCGGCGCTGGATCAGCGGCAATACCAGCCGAATGACGAATGTTGCCGCCGCGAACGACGCCAATATGATGCCGATGGTGGTGGCCGACAGGCCGATCGCCACGCCGAAGATCGGCACTACGAACAGATGCGTGTCCCAGGCGCCGGACAGGATGGTGTTGACCATCAGGATGCGGCGCAGGGCCGGCACCGCCAGCAGCTCGGTCACCCGGCGGCGCTCGGCCTCCTTGGCGCCGGCCAGCAGCTGGGAATTGATCGCGGTGAGCTGGCGCCGCAGCAGGTACAGGCCGCCGGCCGACAGCAGCGGACCCAGCGTCAGCAGCCCGAAGGCCAGCCGGGTGCCCAGATGGTCGATCGCCAGCCCCGCGATCAGCGGCCCGGAAAAGCCCGAGCCGGCCAGCGCCAGCGACATCAGGGAGAAGTTGCGCAGCCGTTGCGTCGGTTCCGCGTGGCCGAGCAGGTCCTGGGTGGCAACCTGGTGCAGCATGAAGCCGATGCCGATCGAACAGGATGCGATCAGCAGCGCCGCCTGCGTCTGCGAAATGAAGGGCAGCGCCGTGCCGACGGCAACCAGCGCCGTGCCGATGACCAGCGGGCGCTGCACGCCGACCCGGTCCACCCAGCGGCCGGCACGCACGGAGAACAGCATGGGCAGCACGGCGAACACCGCCACCAGCGTGCCGACCTTGAAGGTCGACAGGCCCATCTGCAGCGCGGTCAGGGACACGGTGATGCGCCCGCCGGTCAAGGCCACATGGTTCATCATGGCCAGCAGGCAAAGCAGCGCCGCCCCGGAAAATTCCGGGGAAGCAGGCTTGGAGGAGGGGGGGCGATGAGAGGTAGACACGGCGTAACTTGGTTTCATTCTGTCGGCATCGTCGCGCTATGTCGAGGCGCGAGTGTTTTGCGCTGCCGCAAATACTTTGTCAGATGCGTAACAAGATAGGCGCCATCTAGCGGCCAAGTCGCGCCGTTAGGCGGCAGGTGCGCGCAAGATGGCGGCACGTTCGCGGCAAGGTCATGGGCCGCAGGGCCGCTGGGCGCGCCGTTCTGGCTGTATCGTTCTCGCAACGGAACAATCCCCCGGAGTCGGCAGACCCGCAAACGGGCCGGGCGGGCGGCTTTACCGATCTTCACCCTTTTGAGACACATTGCCGGTTGTTTGGATGCTTGATGTGTTTAGGATGTGGGGGACATAAGGAAACCTGGATCAATGAACCGCAACGCCCACGCATCATCCGCCCCGCGCACCGCATGCGCCCGCCGCTCCCTGCCGGGGCGCGCCCTCCGTTCCGGGACGGCGGCAATATGAAGATGAAGCAGCCTCGCAGCAAGCTCGCGCGCTACGGCCTGATCGCCGGCGTCCTCCTGGTCCTGGCCTACGGCGTGCACGCGGTGTTCCTGTCGTCTCCCCCGCCGCCGACCTTCGCGTCCGCCGAGGTCACCCGCGCCGACCTGGAGGACAGCGTGCTGGCCAGCGGCACCATCGACGCCATCGAGCGCGTCAGCGTCGGCGCCCAGGTGTCCGGCCAGCTCAAGTCGTTGAAGGTGGCGCTGGGCGATCGCGTCCAGAAGGGCCAGCTGGTCGCCGAGATCGACGACATGACCCAGCAGAACGAGCTGCGCAACAAGCAGGCCGCGCTGGAAATGCGCCGCGCCGCTCGCACGGCCAAGATCGCCACGCTGAAACAGTCCGAGCTGGCCTACCGCCGCCAGCGCCAGATGCTGGCGGCCGACGCCAGCTCGCGCGAGTCCTTCGAGACGGCCGAGGCCACGCTGGCCGTGACCCGCGCCGAGATCGCCTCGCTGGACGCCCAGATCGTGCAGGCCGAGGTCGACGTGGACATCGCCAAGGTCAACCTGGGCTATACGCGCATCGTCTCGCCCATCGACGGCGTGGTGGTGGCCGTGATCACCAAGCAGGGACAGACCGTCAACTCCATACAGAGCGCGCCCACGATCATCAAGGTCGCCAACGTGGCCACCATGACCATCAAGGCGCAGATCTCCGAGGCCGACGTCACCCGCGTCAAGCCCGGCCTGCCGGTGTACTTCACCATCCTGGGCGAGCCGGACGAGCGCTATCACGCCACGCTGCGCGCGGTGGAGCCGGCGCCGGACTCGATCCAGAAGGACGAGACGACGGCGTCGCTGACGTCCGCCTCCGGCAGCGCGACCAGCGCGGCGATCTACTACAACGGCCTGTTCGACGTGCCCAATCCCGACGAGCGGCTGCGCATCTCCATGACGGCGCAGGTCTTCATCGTGCGCGGCGAGGCCAAGGACGCCATCGTGGTGCCGTCCTCGGCGCTGGGCAAGCGCGGCCAGGACGGGCGCTACGCCGTGCGGGTGGTCGGCAAGGACAACAAGACCGAGGAGCGCCAGGTGCGCATCGGCATGAACAACAATGTGCGCGCCGAGGTACTGGAAGGGCTGCAACCCGGCGAGCGCGTGGTGACGGTCGATTCGGTCGCGGCGGCCGATCCGGCGGCCACGGGCCATTGATCATGGGCAGTCCCCTGATTTCCCTGTCTGGCGTGCGCCGGGAGTTCCCGGCGGGCGAGCAGACCATCGCGGTGCTCAAGAATGTCGACCTGACCATCGAGGCAGGCGAGATGGTGGCCATCGTCGGCGCGTCCGGATCGGGCAAGTCCACGCTGATGAACATCCTGGGCTGCCTGGATCGCCCCACCAGCGGCGACTACCGCGTGAGCGGGCGCAGCACCGGCGAACTCGACCCCGACGAGCTGGCCGAGTTGCGCCGCGAGCACTTCGGCTTCATCTTCCAGCGCTACCACCTGCTGGCGGATCTGAGCGCGACGGGCAATGTGGAAGTGCCGGCCGTCTACGCCGGCAAGCGGCGCGAGGCGCGCCACCAGCGCGCCGGCGAACTGCTCGGGCGTCTGGGCCTGGGCGACCGTACCGATCACCGCCCTGGCCAGCTGTCGGGCGGCCAGCAGCAGCGCGTCAGCATCGCGCGGGCGCTGATGAACGGCGGCGAGATCATCCTGGCCGACGAGCCGACCGGCGCGCTGGACACGCACACCGGCCAGGAAGTGCTGCGCATTCTGGAAGAGCTGAACGCCGCCGGCCACACCATCATCCTGGTCACGCACGACATGAACGTGGCCCGCCATGCCCAGCGCATCATCGAGATCAGCGACGGCGAGATCGTGTCCGACCGCCGCAATCCCGATGCGCCGCGGCGCGAGGCCGAGCGCGAGGCGCCGGCGGCCATGCCGCGCCGGCCCGGCTGGCAGGCCTACCTGGATCGCTGCGGCGAAGCGCTGCGCATGGCGCTGCTGGCCATGAACGCGCACCGGCTGCGCACCTCGCTGACCATGCTGGGCATCATCATCGGCATCGCCGCCGTGGTGTCGGTGGTGGCGCTGGGCGAAGGCTCGCGACGCAAGATCATGGACGACATCGCCGAGATCGGCACCAACACCGTCGAGGTTTTCCCCGGCAAGGACTTTGGCGACGAGAAGGCGGCGCAGATCCATACCCTGCTGCCGTCGGACGCCGACGCGCTGGCGCGGGAAAGCTACGTCGACAGCGTGACCCCGGAAGTCGGCACCACCAACACGGTGCGCTATCGCAACGTCTCGGTCAACGGCTCGATCCAGGGCGTGGGCGAGCAGTTCTTCCGCGTGCGCGCGTTCAAGCTGGCCCAGGGCAAGTTCTTCGACGAGACCGCCGTGGCGCGCCGCGCCCAGGAGGTCGTGATCGACGACAGCACCCGCCGCAAGCTGTTCGGCTCGCACACGGACCCGATCGGGCAGGTGATCTTCCTGGGCTCGATGCCGGCGCGCGTGATCGGCGTGACGCAGAAGAAGGACACGGTCTTCGGCAGCAACGAGACGCTGAACGTCTGGATTCCCTACACCACGGCGCTGTCGCGCGTGCTGGGCCAGCGCCATCTGCGCAGCATCACGGTGCGGGTCAAGGACGACGTGCCGCCGGTCGCCGCCGAGAAGGCCATCGTGCAGGTGCTGACGCGCCGGCACGTGACCAAGGATTTCTTCGTGTTCAACACGGACGCCGTGCGCAAGACCATCGAGCGCACCACGGCGACCATGACGCTGCTGGTGTCCATGATCGCGCTGATTTCGCTGATGGTCGGCGGCATCGGCGTCATGAACATCATGCTGGTGTCGGTCACCGAGCGCACCCGCGAGATCGGCGTGCGCATGGCGGTCGGCGCGCGGCGCGGCGACATCATGCAGCAGTTCCTGATCGAGGCCGTGCTGGTCTGCCTGATCGGCGGCATGGTCGGCATCGCGCTGTCGCTGGGGCTGGGCGTGCTGGTATCCAAGGCCACGGGCGGCTCGTTCCGCATGATCTATTCCTCGGCGTCGATGGTGGCGGCATTCACCTGCTCCACCCTGATCGGCGTGTTGTTCGGTTATCTGCCGGCGCGCAACGCGGCGCGCCTGGACCCCGTAGAGGCCTTGGCCCGGGAATGAGGACGATGAGAGTTTCCATGATGCACAAACCGGCGGCGCTGGCGCTGCTGCTGGCCCTGTCGGGTTGCGGCGGCCTGCTGCGCACCGACTACCAGCGGCCCGAGGTCCGGGAGCCGGCGGCCTGGAAGCAGGCCTCGGCCGCGCCGGCCGCCGGCGCGCTGGCCGAGGGCGGCGCCTGGTGGCGCAACTTCAACGATCCCGAACTGAATCGGTTGGTCGAGCTGGCGTTGGCGCGCAACAACGACCTGGCGATCGCTGCCATCAAGCTGCAGCGCGCGCAGTACCTGGCCGGCCTGGCCGACGACAAGCTGATTCCGCAGCCGGGGCTGACCGCCACCAACGCCCGCTCGCGCAACCTGCGCGGCGATCGCAGCAGCAGCAGCAAGTACGGCGTCGAGCTCAACGTCCAGTATGAAGTGGACCTGTGGGGCAAGCTGTCGCGCCAGAGCGATGCGGCCCAGTGGGAAGCGCTGGCGACCGAGCAGGACCGCCAGAGCGCGGCGCTGTCCCTGGTCGGCACCACCGCCACCCTGTACTGGCAGACCGGCTTCATCAATCAACGCATCGCCACCAGCCTGGAGAGCATCGCGGCCGCGCGCAAGACGCAGGAGCTGGTGCGCGCCCAATATGCGGCGGGCGGCGCCTCGGCGCTGGAAGTGGCCGAGGCCGGGCAGACCGTGGCCAGCCAGGTCGCGGCCCATGCCGTGCTGGTGCAGCAGCGGGTGGAGTATGTCAATGCCCTGGCCATCCTGTTCGACGGTCCGCCGGACCGGACGATGAGCGATCCGCCGCGCCTGCCGCAAGCGCCCTTGCCGATGGCGCGCGCCGGCGTGCCGGCTGAACTGCTGGGACGCCGGCCCGACCTGCGCGCGTCCGAGTTGCGGCTGCGCCAGGCCCTGTCCAATGTGGACGCCGCCCGCGCCAGCTTCTATCCCTCGCTGTCGCTGACCGGGACGCTGGGTGGTTCCAGCGACGCGCTGGGCACGGTGTTGCAGAATCCGGTGGCCTCGCTGGCCGGCAGCCTGACCCTGCCGTTCCTGCAATGGAACCAGCGCCAATTGAACCTGAAGATCTCCCGCGCCGATTTCGACGAACGCGTGGTGGGCTTTCGCAAGTCGCTGTATCAGGCGATGGCGGATGTGGAAAACGCCCTGTCCAACCGCAGCCAGCTGCGTCAGCGCGGCGAGCAGCTCGATGCTGCGCTGAGCGCCGCACGCGAGGCCGAGCGCCTGTACGAGGTGCGCTATCGCGCGGGCTCGGTGGCCCTGCGGGCCTGGCTGGATGCCCAGGAGCGGCGCCGGACGGCGGAAATCGCCCGCGACGAGAACCGGCTGGACCGGCTGGTCAACCAGGTCAAGGTGTACCAGGCGCTGGGCGGCGACGACGCGCCGGCGGCGGATGCCGCCATTGCGCCGGCGTCTTCCACGACGGCGCCGGCGCAGGGCGGCTAGCGCGACGCGGGTCCGGCGGCAGGGCGCGGGCCTGCCCTAAAATACCGCCCATGAACACGCCGCAATTTCCCGCCGCCTGCGATATCGAACAGGCCGACGCCGACCGCCGCTTCGGCGGCCTTTCCCGTCTGTACGGGCCGGACGCGCCCGCCCGCCTGCGCGGCGCCCACGTCGCCGTGGCCGGCCTGGGCGGCGTCGGCTCGTGGACGGTGGAGGCGCTGGCGCGCTGCGGCGTCGGCGCGCTGACGCTGATCGACCTGGACCACATCGCCGAATCCAACGTCAACCGGCAGATCCATGCGCTGACGCAGACGCTGGGACAGTCCAAGGTCCAGGCCATGGCCGAGCGGGTCCAGGCCATCAACCCGCAATGCGCGCTGACCCTGGTCGACGATTTCGTCTCGCCCGAGAATGTGGCGCAGGTGCTGCCCGGCCCCTATACCGTCATCATCGATTGCACCGACCAGGCCGCGGCGAAGATCGCCATGATCCTGCACGCGCGCGCGCTGGGCGCGCCCATGCTGCTGTGCGGCGGCGCGGGCGGCAAGACCGATCCGCTGGCGCTGCGCGCCGGCGACCTGTCGGCGGCGGTGAACGATGCGCTGCTGTCCAAGCTGCGCAACAAGCTGCGCAAGGAACACGGCTTTCCGCGTGCGTCCGATCGCAACGGCAAGGCGCTCAAGCGGGTGCCGAAGATGGGCGTGCATGCGCTGTGGTTCGACCAGCCCGCCATCCTGCCCGATGCCTGGACCCGTCCGACCGAAGGCGAGGACGCGGTGGGCGCAGCCGGCCAGGCCGTCGCGCCGCAGGGCCTGTCCTGCGCCGGCTACGGCTCGGTGGTCACGGTGACGGCGGCCATGGGCATGGCCGCCGCCAACGAGGCGTTGCGCCTGGCGCTGAGCGCGCCGGCGTCGGCCTAGTGTGCTGTCCCGCAGATACGCCCGCACGAAATCCACCCCTAGCCGCCATGGCGTCGTTGCAAATCCTCGTGATACCTACGGGTATCACTGCGGTTTGCGCCTAGCCCTGACGTCTATGGA
>NZ_JCBANG010000087.1:0-27625 GCF_059760905.1 Achromobacter sp. 1011811831 | reverse complement strand
CTTGCGGGGCCCGCCCTTTTTACTGTTGCGGCGCTTAGACGATCGTGAGCGTTACGTCGATGTTGCCGCGCGTGGCGTTCGAGTACGGGCAGACGATGTGGGCGGCGGCCACCAGCTTTTCGGCCTGGGCGCGGTCCATGCCCGGCAGCGAGATCTTCAGCTCGACTTCGATGCCGAAGCCGGTCGGGATGGGGCCGATGCCCACGACGCCGTTGACCGACACGTCCGACGGAATGGCGATCTTGTCGCGGCCGCCGACGAACTTCATCGCGCCCAGGAAGCAGGCCGAGTAGCCCACGGCGAACAGCTGCTCGGGGTTGGTGCCGGCGTTGCCGGCGCCGCCCAGCTCGCGCGGAGTGGTCAGCTTGACGTCGAGCGCGCCGTCGTCGCTGACGCCACGGCCTTCGCGGCCTCCGGTGGCGGTGGCGCTGGCACGGTAGAGGACTTTTTCGATGGACATGATGGGTTCCCTGTTCAAGTGGAAAACGAAGCCGCCGGGGAAGGATTCCACATCGGCGGAGCACTGCCTGGACCGCAGGGCGCCGGACCGCCTGTGCGGCCCGGCGCGATCAAATCAGTAGTAAACGACTATATCGCGCACTACTTATAAAACGAAATCGAACACCTGTTGTACCTCCCTTTCACTGCAACGTCATCACAGGCTGGCGACCAACTTCTCGCGCAGGCCGTGCAGCGCCCGCATCGTGTCCTGCGCCTCGTCCAGCGAGCATTGCGCGGCGGCGGCGATGGCATGCGGCACGGCCTCGGCGCGTTCCCGCAGCTCGCGGCCCTGGCGCGTCAGCGCCACGATCACCTGGCGCTCGTCGGCCTGGGCGCGGTTGCGGCTCACCAGCCCTGCCGCTTCCAGCCGCTTGAGCAGCGGCGTCAGCGTGGCCGAATCCAGGAACAGGCGTTCGCCGATGTCCGTGACCGTGATCCCGTCGCCTTCCCACAGCACCAGCATGACCAGGTACTGGGGATAGGTCAGGTCCAGCCCTCCGAGCAACTTGCGGTAGACCTTGTTCATCGCCAGCGAGGTCGAATACAGCGCGAAGCACAGCTGGCTGTCGAGCAGCAGCGGATTGAACGCGCCTTTGGCCGGCTTGGCGAGGGACTTGGATCGGGATTTCATGGCGCAATATTAAATAGCGCGCTATTTAATGTCAACACTCGTCCGCGGCATTTTCCTTTTCATGGCCTGGCGCATCGCGGCGCGGGCCTCGTCCGCGCCAACCCCGAAGCCACTTCAGCCTGCCAGCGCCAGGCCGTCGCCGCCTCGCGGCGCCGTCGCGTCAGGCCGCCGTCTCGCCCTCGACCGCCTCGCGGTCCGAACCGTACTGTTTCAAGCCATCCAGGTCCAGCACCCGCACCGCACCATATTCCACGGTGAGCAGCCCCGCCTCTTCCAGCTTGCGCAAAGCCTGGTTGGCGCGCTGGCGCGACACGCGCGCCAGGTAGCCGACTTCTTCCTGGGTGATGGCCAGCCGCATGCCCATGCCCGGGTACAGCAGCGGGTTGAACAGCTCGGCCAGGCAGCGCGCCACGCGCGCGTCCGGATCCAGCAGGCGGTCGTACTCGGCCTTGCCGATGAACTGCGCCACGCGCTCGTTCAATTGATGCAGCAGATAACGGTTGAACGGGATGCTGGTGTCCAGCAGCCAGTCGAACGTGGCCGCCGGCAGCCGCGCCACCACCGAATCGCGCAGCGCGACGATGTCATATTTGCGGACTTCGCGCTTGAGCAGCGAGCCCTCGCCGATCCAGCCGCCGGCCGGCACGCCGGTCAGCGAGGCGACCTTGCCCTCGGCATTGCCCACTGACACTTTCACCAGGCCGCCCAGCACGCCGATCCAGGCCTGGGCGAGTTCGCCCTTGCGCTCTATGATCGACCCGGCGCTCGCCTGCTGCACGGTAAGGTCCCGCTCGACCCGCGACTTCTGCTCGTCGTCGAGCACGCGGAACCAGGCCGCGGCGAGTTGCAGGGAGTCGGATAGCTGCATCGGGAATACCCTAAAAGTTCCTTGAATGTCGCGATGGTGACAGTTGGCGGCAACCCAACCTTATACCTTAACTCCTGCCGTAAATCTAAAACCAACTGGTCAAGCGCTCTGTCCCGGTCGCCTACTCGGCATCCGGCCCTTGCGCCCAAACCGGAGGAGACAACGTGGCACATTCTTCGCCCGCATCCGCATCGATGCCGGCCGCGTCGGACACTTTCCCGGCGCTGCTGCTCGCGCATGCACAGCAACGCGGGACGCGGCCCGCGATACGGGAAAAAGACCTCGGCATCTGGCAGACGCTGACCTGGTCGCAGGTCGCCGAGCACGTGCGCCAGGTCGCGCACGGCCTGGCCGCTTCCGGCATCCGGCCCGGCATGCACGTGGCCGTCATCGGCGAGAACCGCCCGCGTCTCTACATGGCCATGATGGCCGCGCAATCGCTGGGCGCGATTCCCGTGCCGCTGTACCAGGACGCCGTCGCGCAGGAAATGGTCTATGTGCTGCAGGACGCCGAGGTCAGCGTCGCGGTGGTCGAGGACCAGGAACAGGTCGACAAGATGCTGGAGGTGCGCGAACAGTGCCCGGCATTGCAGCGCGTGGTGTACGACGATCCGCGCGGCCTGCGCCACTACGCCGACCCCATGCTGATGTCCTATGAGCAGCTGGAAGCGCTGGGCCAGGAATACGCCGCGCAACATCCCGATTTCTTCGCCCGCGCCGTCGCCGCCGTCAAGCCGCATGATCCGGCGGCCATGTTCTACACGTCCGGCACCACCGGCAAGCCCAAGGGCGTAGTGCTCACGCACCATGCGCTGATCGACCGCGCCCGCGCCGTGTCCGACATGGAGCAGCTGACCGACCGCGAAGACGTGCTGGCCTACCTGCCGCCGGCCTGGATCGGCCAGAACATGTTCTCGTACACGCAGCTGCTGGTCACCGGCTTCACGGTCAACCATCCCGAGTCGCCCGACACCGTCTCCATCGACATGCGCGACATCGGCCCCACCTACTACTTCGCGCCGCCGCGCGTGCTGGAAGGGCTGCTGACGCATGTGATGATCCGCATGGAAGATGCCGGCGTCCTCAAGCGCAAGCTGTTCCATGCCTGCATGAAGCTGGCGCGCCGCGTCGGCACCCGGATCCTGGACGGTGAATCCGTCGGCCCCTGGGACCGGCTGCGCTACGCGCTGGGCAATGCGCTGATCTACGGCCCGCTGCGCAACGCGCTGGGCATGAGCCGCGTGCGCGTGGCCTACACGGCGGGCGAGGCCATCGGCCCGGACCTGTTCGTGTTCTACCGCTCCATCGGCATCAACCTGAAGCAGCTGTACGGTTCCACCGAGACCTCCGTGTTCGTCTGCGTGCAGCCCGACGGCCAGGTGCGCGACGACACCGTCGGCCCGCCCGTGGCCGGCGTGGAGATCCGCGTGGCCGACAACGGCGAGATCCTGGTCAAGAGCCCCGGCCTGTTCAAGGAGTACTACCGCAACAGCGCCGCCACCGAGGAAGCGCACAGCAGCGATGGCTGGTTCCGCACCGGCGACGCCGGCTACCTGGACACCGACGGCCAGCTCAAGATCATCGACCGCGCCAAGGACGTGGGCAAGCTCGCCGACGGCAGCCTGTTCGCGCCCAAGTACATCGAGAACAAGCTCAAGTTCTTCCCGCACATCAAGGAAGCCGTGGCCTTCGGCGCCGACCGCGAGGACGTCTGCGCCTTCATCAACATCGACCTGGAAGCCGTGGGCAACTGGGCCGAGCGTCGCGGCATGCCCTACGCCGGCTACACCGACCTGGCCAGCAAGGACGAGGTCTACCAATTGATCGCCGACTGCGTCGAGCAGGTCAACGCCGACCTGGCCAGCGATCCCAAGCTGTGCGCCTCGCAGGTCAGCCGCTTCCTGATCCTGCACAAGGAGCTGGACCCGGACGACGACGAACTGACCCGCACCCGCAAGGTGCGCCGCGCCTTCATCGCGCAGAAGTACGGCGTGCTGATCGACGCGCTGTTCGACGAAAAGCCGTCGCAGTTCATCGAGACCGAAGTGAAATTCGAGGACGGTCGCGTCGGCAAGATCTCGGCCGACCTGAAAATCCGTCCGGTCAAGAAGTTCCCCCCCGTCACCGCCCGAGCCGCCTGAAGGTCAGAAACATGAGCGACATCGACCGCGACCAGCGCATCGGCGACGTGATGCTGGACATGCAGAACATTTCCCTGTCCTTCGGCGGCGTGAAAGCGCTGACGGACATCTCTTTCAATGTGCGCGAGCACGAGATCCGCGCCATCATCGGCCCCAACGGCGCCGGCAAGAGCTCGATGCTCAACGTCATCAACGGCGTCTACACGCCGCAGCAGGGCGGCATCTCGTTCCGGGGCGAGCGCTTCTCGCGCATGAACCCGCGCCGCGCCGCCGAAATGGGCATCGCCCGCACCTTCCAGAACCTGGCGCTGTTCAAGGGCATGAGCGTGCTGGACAACATCATGACCGGCCGCAACCTGCGCATGAAGTGCGGGCTGCTGTCCCAGGCCTTCCGCCTGGGCCGGGCCGAGCGCGAGGAAATCCAGCACCGCGAATTCGTCGAGAACATCATCGACTTCCTGGAGATCCAGGCCTACCGCAAGACGCCGGTGGGCCGCCTGCCCTACGGCCTGCAAAAGCGCGTGGACCTGGGCCGCGCGCTGGCGATGGAGCCGCGCCTGCTGCTGCTGGACGAGCCGATGGCCGGCATGAACATCGAGGAAAAGCAGGACATGAGCCGCTTCATCCTCGACGTCAACGACGAGTTCGGCACCACCATCGTGCTGATCGAGCACGACATGGGCGTGGTCATGGACATCTCCGACCGCGTCGTGGTGCTGGACTACGGCAAGAAGATCGGCGACGGCAAGCCGGATGAGGTCCGGGCCAACGAAGATGTAATCAGAGCCTATCTGGGCGTGTCGCACTGAGGCGGAAATCATGGGATTTTTTCTAGAGACCTTATTCGGCGGCCTGATGAGCGGCATGCTGTACGCGCTGATCGGCCTGGGCTTCGTGCTGATCTTCAAGGCGTCCGGCGTCTTCAACTTCGCGCAGGGCGCGATGGTGCTGGTGGCCGCGCTATCCATGGCCCGCTTCTCGGAGTGGTTCCCGCGCTGGCTGGGCTTTGACAACATGATCCTGGCCAACGTGCTGGCCTTCATCGCCAGCGCGGCGGTCATGTTCCTGCTGGCCGTCGCCATCGAGCGCTTCGTGCTGCGCCACCTGGTCAACCAGGAAGCCACCACGCTGCTGATGGCCACGCTGGGCATCAGCTACTTCCTGGACGGCCTGGGCCAGATCACCTTCGGCAGCTCGGTGTACTCGATCAACGTGGGCATGCCCAAGGATCCGCTGATGATCCTGGATTCGATGTTCGAGGGCGGCCTGCTGATCAACCTTGAAGACCTGACGGCGGCGGTCATCGCCGCGCTGCTGGTGGCCGCGCTGGCGCTGTTCTTCCAGTTCACCTCCACCGGCCGCGCGCTGCGCGCGGTGGCCGACGACCACCAGGCGGCGCAGTCCATCGGCATCCCTCTGAACCGCATCTGGGTCATCGTGTGGAGCGTGGCCGGCCTGGTGGCGCTGGTGGCCGGCATCATCTGGGGCTCTAAGTTCGGCGTGCAGTTCACGCTGTCCACGGCCGCGCTGCGGGCGCTGCCGGTGGTGATCCTGGGCGGCCTGACGTCCGTGCCGGGCGCCATCCTGGGCGGCCTGATCATCGGCGTGGGCGAGAAGCTGTCCGAGGTCTACCTGGGGTCGCTGGTGGGCGGCGGCATCGAGATCTGGTTCGCCTATGTGCTGGCGCTGGTGTTCCTGCTGTTCCGTCCGCAAGGGCTGTTCGGCGAGAAGATCATCGACCGCGTCTAGCCGACTAGCAGAGGATAAGAAACCATGTTCTACCGCGAAAACGGCCAATTCAAGACCAGCTATCGCGCCGACCAGCAGATCTTCCCGATCCGCCAGGACCGCATCTTCATCGGGCTGCTGCTGGCGGTCGCCTTCATCGCCGTCCCGGCGCTGGCCAGCGACTACCTGCTGCGCGCCATCCTCATTCCCTTCCTGATCCTGTCGCTGGCCGCCGTCGGCCTGAACATCCTGGTGGGCTACTGCGGCCAGATCTCGCTGGGCACCGGCGCCTTCATGGCGGTGGGCGCCTACGCGGCCTGGAACTTCGGCGTGCGCTTTCCCGGCATGCCGCTGATCGTGCAGATCCTGCTGGGAGGCTGCTTCGCCACCATCGTGGGCGTGATCTTCGGCATTCCCAGCCTGCGCATACGCGGCCTGTACCTGGCGGTGGCCACGCTGGCGGCGCAGTTCTTCGTGGACTGGGCCTTCCTGCGCATCCCGTTCTTCACCAACTACTCGTCCTCGGGCAACGTCTCGGTGCCGCAGCTGACCGCCTTCGGCCTGCCGGTGCAGAGCGCTATGGAAAAGTACCTGTTCGTGCTGATCCTGGTGGCGGTGTTCAGCCTGCTGGCCAAGAACCTGGTGCGCGGCGCCATCGGCCGCCAGTGGATGGCGATCCGCGACATGGACGTGGCCGCTTCCGTCATCGGCATCCGGCCCATGTACGCCAAGCTCACCGCCTTCGCGGTCAGCTCCTTCATCGTCGGCGTGGCCGGCGCGCTGTGGGGCTACATCCACCTGGGTTCCTGGGAACCGCTGGCCTTCGACCTGAGCCGCTCGTTCCAGCTGCTGTTCATGGTCATCATCGGCGGCCTGGGCTCGATCATCGGCAGCTTCTTCGGCGCGGCCTTCATCGTGCTGGTGCCGGTGGCGCTGAGCAACATCCCGCACATGCTGGGCCTGCCGCTGTCGGTGGATACCGCCGCCCACGTCGAGCACATGGTGTTCGGCGCGCTGATCGTGTTCTTCCTCATCGCCGAGCCGCACGGGCTGGCGCGGCTGTGGAGCATCGGCAAGGAGAAACTGCGCATCTGGCCCTTCCCCCACTAGGGGCGGGATCCGCTGCGAAATCGCAGGTATCGCAACACGTCTGTATTGATCATTGCCCGGCGCGGCGCCATGAGCCCGCGCCGAGGCAGCCTGAATACCCGGCTCCAGACCGGGCCAATCCCGGTGTCCCAGGGTCTAAGCCCCAAGCACCACGCAGGAGGTAAATGGAGATGAAGCGTCTTAACCTGAAGTTGGCGGCGGCCGTGATGGCCGCGGCCGGCGCCGTCGGCGCCGTGGCCACCCCCGCGATGGCGGCGGAAGAGCAGTTCGTTCCGCTGCTGGTGTACCGCACGGGTTCCTTCGCGCCCCTGGGCATCCCCTGGGCCGACGGCAAGCTGGACTACCTGAAGCTGGTCAATGAGCGCGACGGCGGCGTCAACGGCGTCAAGATCACGTACGAAGAGTGCGAGACCGCCTACGCCACCGACCGTGGCGTGGAATGCTATGAACGCCTGAAGAGCAAGGGCACGGGCGCGTCGGGCTTCGATACGCAATCCACCGGCATCACCTTCGCGGTCAGCGACAAGGCCATCGTCGACAAGGTGCCGGTCGAGACCATGGGCTACGGCCTGTCGCAGTCGGTCGACGGCAGCGTGTTCGAGTGGAACTTCCCGCTGCTGGGCACCTACTGGACGGCGGCCGACGTGATGATCCAGGACATCGCCAAGAAAGAAGGCGGCATGGCCAAGCTCAAGGGCAAGAAGATCGCCCTGGTCTACCACGACTCGCCGTACGGCAAGGAACCGATCCCGCTCTTGCAGAAGCGCGCGGCCAAGGAAGGCTTCGAGCTGCTGCTGTATCCGGTGACCGCGCCGGGCGTGGAACAGAAGTCCACCTGGCTGCAGATCCGCCAGGCGCGTCCCGCCTACGTGCTGCTGTGGAGCGCCGGCATCATGACGCCGACCGCCATCCGCGAAGCCCAGGCCAGCGGCTATCCGCGCGACAAGATGTACGCGATCTGGTGGGCCGGCTCGGAAGGCGACGTCAAGGACCTGGGCGAAGTCGCCAAGGGCTACAACGCCATCACCATCCACAACAGCGGCGCCGACCACGACAAGGTCTATGACGATCTGAAGAAGCACGTCTACGACAAGGGCCAGGGCTCCGACAAATCGGGCAACACCACGCTGGGCACCATCGCCCACACGCGCGGCATGATGATCTCGATGATGCAGGTCGAGGCGATCCGCACCGCGCAGGAAAAGTTCGGCAAGGGCAAGGCGCTCACGCCGGACCAGGTGCGCTGGGGCTTCGAGAACCTGAACCTGACCCAGGAACGGCTGAACCAGCTGGGCTTCGGCCAGATCATGCGTCCGGTCAAGACCTCGTGCACCAATCACAAGGGTGATGACTGGGCCCGCATCGTGCAGTGGGACGGCGCGAAGTTCAAGGTGGTCTCGGACTGGTACCAGGCCGACAAGACCATCCTGGATCCGATGGTGACGGAAGCCGCGGCGAAGTACGCCAAGGAAAAGAACATCACCCCCAGAAAGTGTGAAGGGTAAATCCCCCCCCGAAGCGCCTGCGGCGCCTCCCCCCAGGGGGCGCCGCGGGCGCGGACCGGCAAAGCCGGATCCGCGGCGGCCCCGATTGTGGAGCACCTTTTGAACGTGCCGGGTTGTCTCCATCGAGGTCCTGCTGTCGGACGGCTTTCCAGTTTCGCAGTGCCCGTGTGATTCCGGCCGCACGCAGCCGGATGTGTGAACAACGACTTCGCAGCTTTCGTATGAACCGGCGGCCAGCCCTACGCGGGGCGGCCGCCACCACGCAGCAGGAACGATCATGACCGCCGCCAATACTGCCAACGCCGCCGCCGCGGACACGCCCAAGGTGCTGCTCGACGTGAACGGCATCGAGGTGATCTACAACCACGTCATCCTGGTGCTCAAGGGCGTGTCCCTGCAGGTGCCGGAAGGCCGCATCGTGGCGCTGCTGGGCGCCAACGGGGCGGGCAAGACCACGACCCTGCGCGCCATTTCCAACCTGCTCAAGGGCGAGCGCGGCGATGTGACCAAGGGTCATATCCAATACCGCGACCAGCGCATCGAGAAGCTGTCGCCCGCCGAGCTGGTCAAGCGCGGCGTGGTGCAGGTGATGGAAGGCCGGCACTGCTTCGCCCACCTGACCATCGAAGAGAACCTGCTCACCGGCGCCTATACGCGCAGCATGAGCCGTGGCGACACCGCCGCCGCGCTGGAGCGGGTGTACCAGTATTTCCCGCGCCTGAAGCAGCGCCGCGCCAGCCAGGCCGGCTACACCTCGGGCGGCGAGCAGCAGATGACCGCCATCGGCCGCGCGCTGATGGCCAATCCCAACATGATCCTGCTGGACGAGCCGTCCATGGGGCTGGCGCCGCAGATCGTGGAAGAGATCTTCGAGATCGTGCGCGACCTGAACCAGCGCGAGCGCGTCAGCTTCCTGTTGGCCGAGCAGAACACCAACATCGCGCTGCGCTACGCCGACTACGGCTACATCCTGGAAAACGGCCGCGTCATGATGGATGGCGCCGCCGCCGACCTGGCGCAGAACGAGGACGTGAAGGAGTTCTACCTTGGCATTTCCAGCGGCGAGCGCAAGAGCTTCCGCGACAACAAGTTCTACCGCCGCCGCAAGCGCTGGCTGGCCTAGCGATACCCCCACAAGGCGGCTGCCGGGCGCGTCCCGGCGCCGCCGGCAACGACACCGCAGTACGGAACACGAGAGGGTGCGATCCCATGTCCGAGTTTTTCGATGTCCTGGAAACACGAGCGCCCGAGCAACGCGAGCGCGAGCTGATGGCCGCCCTGCCCGGCGCCATCGCCCACGCGATGGCGCGCTCGCCGGCCATTGCCGAGCAGCTGCGCGGCGTCGATCCCGCCACGGTCGATTCGCGCGCGGCGCTGGCCCGGCTGCCGGTGCTGCGCAAGCACGAGCTGCTGGAACGCCAGCAACACAGCCGCGACGACGCCGCCGCGCCCGCCGGGCCGGTCAAGGCCTTCGGCGGCTTCTCGGCCATCGGCTGGGGCGAGGCGATGCGCGTGTTCGCCTCGCCCGGCCCGATCTATGAACCGGAAAGCGCGCGCGCCGACTACTGGCGCTTCGCCCGCGCGCTGTACGCGGCGGGTTTCCGCGCCGGCGAGCTGGCCTACAACTGCTTTTCCTATCACTTCACGCCGGCCGGCTCCATGATGGAAACCGCCGCGCACGCCGTGGGCTGCACCGTCTTTCCCGGCGGCACCGGCCAGACCGAGCAGCAGGTGCGCGCCATCGCCGACCTGGCGCCCAGCGGCTATACCGGCACGCCCAGCTTCCTGAAGATCATCCTGGAAAAGGCCGACGAACTCGGCGTGCGGCTGGACTCGTTGCGGCGCGCGCTGGTCTCGGGCGAAGCCTTCCCGCCGTCGCTGCGCGACTGGCTGGCCGCGCGCGGCATCGAGGGCTACCAGGCCTACGGCAGCGCCGACCTGGGCATGATCGCGTTCGAGACGCCGGCGCGCCAGGGGCTGGTACTGGGCGAGGACATCATCGTCGAGATCGTGCGTCCCGGCACCGGCGAGCCCGTGCCCGACGGCGAGGTCGGCGAAGTGGTGGTGACCACGCTGAACCCGGACTATCCGCTGGTGCGCTTCGGCACGGGCGACCTGTCGGCGGTGCTGCCCGGCGTGTCGCCCTGCGGCCGCACCAACACCCGCATCCGAGGCTGGATGGGCCGCGCCGACCAGACCACCAAGGTGCGCGGCATGTTCGTGCATCCCTCGCAGGTGGCCGACGTGCTGCGCCGCCATCCGGAAATCCTGCGCGCGCGCCTGGTCATCAGCGGAACCACCGGCGCCGATCGCATGGTGCTCAAGACCGAGTCGCGCGCGCGCGGCGAAGACCTGGCCAAGCGCATCGCCGACTCGCTGCGCGACGTGACCAAGCTGCGCGGCGACGTGGAATGGGTGGACGCGGGCGGCCTGCCCAACGACGGCAAGGTCATCGACGACGTGCGGACCTACGAATAGACGCGCGCGGCGGGCGCGGACGTCCCCCGGACGCCTCAGCCCGCCAGCCCGCTCAGCCCCTTGACCAGCATGGCCGCCGCCACCACGGCGGCGAACAGCGCGAAGCTCTGCTGCAACCGCCTCGGCGGAAAACGATCGGCCACCGCGCGCCCGGCCAGCATGCCGGCGACGGCCGCCAGCGTGAAGGGCAGCGCGATGCGCCATTCCAGGTGCCCGCCGGCCGCCGCCGCGATCACGCCGCTGGCCGACACCAGCGCGATCACCGCCAGCGACGTGGCCACGATGGCCTGCATGGGCAGGTCGGTGGCGCGGCGCAGCGCCGGCACGATCACGAAGCCGCCCCCCACGCCCAGCAGGCCCGACAGGAAGCCCGCCGTCACGCCGGTGCCGCCCAGCGCCCGCGCGCAAGGCGCGGTCCAGCGCAAGCGGCCGGTGTCGGCGTTGAGCAGGCAGGGCGGGCAATGCGCGGGCGCTGCCGCCGCGGCGGGCTGGCCGCCGCGCCACATGCGCCAGGCCACCCAGCCCAGCACGCCCGCGAAGATCACGGCCAGCGGCGCGTTCGGCAGCCGTCGCGCGGCCCACAGACCCAGCGGCGACACCACGATGCCGGTGGCCGCGATGAAGCCCGCCGCGCGATAGCGCACCTTGCCCGCGCGCAGCCCCAGCGCCGCGCCCAGCGCGGCAGCCAGGCCCACCGCCAGCAGCGCGATCGGCGCGGCCTGCGCCACTTGCAGATGCAGGCCGAACACCAGCAGCGGCACCGCCATGATGGCGCCGCCGGCGCCGGTCAAGCCCAGGATCAGGCCCACGCAGGCGCCCAGCGCCGCGCTGGCGGCCAATACTGCTTCCATGCTTGTCCCGCCCTTCAGTTGCCCAGCGGCCGGGCCAGCCACTCGCGGCCCTTGAGCATGCCGTTCCAGTAGATCCACGGCAGCAGCGTGGCCTTGAGGAACCACGCGCTCTTGCGCGGCACGGTCGGATCCAGCGGGAAGGTGGGCAGCAGCTTACCGCCGTAGCCGAACTCGGCCAGCACGATGCGGCCGCGCTCGACCGTCAGCGGGCAGGAGCCATAGCCGTCGTACTTCACCGGCATGGCGTAGCCGTCCATGCAGGCGATCAGGTTCTCGGCCACCGCCACGATCTGCTTGCGCGCGGCGGCCGCCGTCTTGGCGTTGCTGGCGCTGATGGTGTCGCCCAGGCCGAAGACGTTGGCGTAGCGCGGATGGCGCAGCGTGGCCGGATCCACCTCGCACCAGCCGGCGGCGTCGGCCAGCGGGCTGTTGCGCACGAAGTCATGCGGCAATTGCGGCGGCACCGCGTGCAGCATGTCGAAGTCCTTTTCCACGCGGCTGACCTGGCCCTCGGCGTTCTTCACGTCGAACCAGGCCTTGCGCGCCGGGCCGTCCACCGCCACCAGCGTGGAATTGAAGTTCAGCGCGATGCCGTAGCGCTCGACATAGCGCATCAGCGGCGGCACGAAGGTCGGCACGCCGAACAGCGCCGCGCCGGCCAGGTCGAACTGGACCTGGGCGCGGCCCAGCACGCCGTTGCGCAGCCAGTGGTCGCAGGCCAGGTACATGGCCTTCTGCGGCGCGCCGGCGCATTTGATCGGCATGGCGGGCTGGGTGAACAGCGCCTGGCCGCCCTGGAAGCCGCGCACCAGCTCCCAGGTATAGGGCGCCAGGTCATAGCGATAGTTGGAGCTGACGCCGTGCTTGCCCAGCGTGTCGGACAGGCCCTCGACCTTGTCCCAGGCCAGCCGCAGTCCCGGGCACACAATCAGCTGGCGATAGCTGACGGCGCGGCCATCGGCCAGGCGCACGGTGTCGGACTCGGGCTCGAAGCCGGCCACGGCGGCGCGCAGCCAGGTCGCGCGCGCGGGCATCACCGCCTGCGTCGGACGCACGGTCTTGGCGACATCGAACGCGCCGCCGCCGACCAGCGTCCACGCCGGCTGGTAGTAGTGATTGTCGCTGGGCTCGATCACCGCGATGCGCAGGCCGGGGCGGCGCCGCAGCAGGCTGGCCGTCACGCCGATGCCCGCCGATCCGCCTCCCACCACCACCACGTCGAAATCGCGCTGCGCCGTCTCCGTCTTCTGCATTGTGTGTCTCCTGGGCGGCCGGCTTGCGGCCTTATTGGCGGTTCTTCAGGTATTCGAGGGCCGAGAATAACGCCATGCCGGCCACCATGGCCGCCACGAAGATCAGCGCCTGCGGCAGGCCGGCGGCGGCGTTGACCAGCGCCGGCCCGGGACAGAAGCCGGCCAGCCCCCAGCCCGCGCCGAACACCAGGCTGCCGACGGCCAGCCGAACATCCACGCGCGCGGGCGGCGGCCAGTGCAGCGGCCCGCCGTCCAGCGCGCGGCCGCGCCGCCGCAGCCATGCATAGCCGAGACTCGCGGCCAGCACCGCGCCGGCCATCACGAAGGCCAGCGACGGATCCCAGGCGCCGGCCAGGTCCAGAAAGCCCAGCACCTTGGCCGGGTCGGCCATGCCGGACACGATCAGCCCCAGGCCGAACAGCAATCCCGCGAGCAGGGCGCTGGCGATTTTCATGTCAGGCTCCCAGCACGTGGCGCAGCACGTAGACGACGGCGAAGCCCGCCCCCATGAACAGCGCGGTGGCCGCCAGCGAGCGACGCGAACCGCGTGACAGCCCGCAAACGCCGTGGCCGCTGGTGCAGCCCGAGGCATAGCGCGTGCCCAGCCCGACCAGCAGGCCGGCGACGACCAGGCGCAGCGGCCCGGCCTCAATCGTGGCGGGCGGCAAGGCCGCGTACAGTTGATAGAGCCAGGGGGACGCGCACAGGCCCAGCAGGAACGCGAGCCGCCAGCCGCCGCCCGGCGCGGGCGGCAGCAAATTGCCGACGATGCCGCTGATGCCGGCGATGCGCCCGGCCCCCAGCATCAGTAACACGGCCGCCGCGCCGATCAGCAGGCCGCCGGCCGCGGCCGGTCCCGGCGTGAAGGCACTCCAGTCCAGATTCATGATCCCGGCTCCTGATGCAAGGCGTCCATGGCCTTGCCGCAATACAGGCTGGACAAGGTCTTCATCACCTGACTGACCTCGAAGCTGGCCATCTGGTAGTAGACGTATTTGCCGTCGCGGCGCGTCGCCACCAGGCCTTCGTCGCGCAGCACGCCCAGCTGTTGCGACAGGGTGGGCTGGCGGATGCCGGTCAGCGCCTCCAGTTCGCCCACGTTGCGTTCATGGCCGACCAGCTGGCACAGCAGCAGCAGCCGGTCTTCGTTGGCCAGCGCCTTGAGCAGCGCGCAGGCCTGGGAGGCGGATTCGCGCAGCACGGCGACTTCGCATTGGGTCAGGGAGGCATTCATTTGACGGGGGTCAATCGGTAGCGCAGGGTTTGATCATTATATTGACCGATAAAATATCAAACAATATTATTGAAAAATATAAATTGAAGTGCCGCCCCGGCGCTTCGTTCCCATTCCGGTCCGCCCGCGCGGCCCATCCGAGCGTCCCCCATGCCCGCCATCATCCAGGCCTTCTTCGATCCGGTCACCGCCACCGTCACCTATGTGGTCCATGAAGACGCGCCGGGCGGCGCCTGTGCCATCATCGATTCGGTGCTGGACTACGATCCCAAGTCCGGCCGCACCAGCACCGCCGGCGCCGACCGCATGATCGAGTACGTGCGCCAGCATGGCCTGCGGACCGACTGGCTGCTGGAGACCCACGCCCACGCCGACCATCTCTCGGCCGCCCCCTACCTGCAGAAGCAGCTGGGCGGCGTCATCGCCATCGGCGGCGCCATCCGCGCCGTGCAGGGCGTGTTCAAGCGCATCTTCAACCTGGAGCCGGGCTTCGCGCTGGACGGCTCGCAGTTCGGCCGCCTGTTCACCGACGGCGAGACCTTCCGCATTGGCGCGCTGGAGGCCACCGCCATCCACGTACCCGGCCACACCCCGGCCGACATGGCCTACCTGGTGGGCAACGCCGCCTTCGTCGGCGACACGCTGTTCATGCCGGACGTGGGCACGGCGCGCTGCGACTTCCCCGGCGGCGACGCGCGCCAGCTGTACCGCTCCATCCGGCGGCTGCTGGACCTGCCCGCCGCCACGCGCCTGTACATGTGCCACGACTATCCGCCGGCGGGACGCGAGGCGCGCTGGCAGACCACGGTGGCCGAGCAGCGCCAGGCCAACATCCACGTGCGCGACGGCGTCAGCGAAGACGAATTCGTCGCCATGCGCACCCGGCGCGATGCCACGCTGGGCATGCCCACGCTGATCCTGCCGGCCATCCAGGTCAACATCCGCGCCGGCCATTTCCCGCCGGCCGAAGACAATGGCGTGCGCTACCTGAAGATCCCGGTCGACTCGCTCTGAGGCCGGCGCCCACGGCAAGCGCGCGGCCCGGATCCGGCGTCGCGCGCACTTGCGCGCGGCGGGGATATCCCGCAAGATCGCCCGATCGATACGCCTCTGTCCGCCCGCCGCGGACTCCAGCCATGTTCGCCGAAGCCGAAGCCGACCCCAGCCTGTCCAAAGAAGCCTTCAAGCCCATCGAGGCGCGCCTGCGCGTCGCCCTGCTGAACGCGCAGTACCAGCGCCTGCAGAAGGCGGAAAAATCCCTGCTGGTGGTGGTCGCCGGCATCGACGGCGCCGGCAAGGGCGCCACGGTCAACCTGCTCAACGAGTGGATGGATCCGCGCCACATCAAGACGCTGGCCTACGGCCCGCCCGAAGGCGAGGAGCTGGAACGCCCCTGGCTGTGGCGCTACTGGAAAGACCTGCCCGCCAAGGGCAGCACCGGCATCGTGTTCGGTTCCTGGTACGCGCAGCTGCTGCGCGAGACCTCGCGCAAGCGGCCCAACCAGGACACCATCGAAGCGCTGTCCGCCGCCATCCGCCGCTTCGAGGCCATGCTGGCCGCCGAGGGCGTGCAGATCGTCAAGCTGTGGTTCCACCTGTCCGCCCAGGCGCAGAAGGCGCGCGCCGAGCGCCTGCTGAGCAGCCCGGAAACCTCGTGGCAGGTCAGCCCCGCCGACCTGAAGGTGCACAAGAAATACGACCGCCTGCGCAACGGCGGGCAAATCGTCATCAACCACACCGACAGCGGCCACGCGCCCTGGGTCGTGATCCCCAGCGCCGACGAGCAGCTGCGCGCCGCGCGCACCGCCGAGGCCGTGCTGGCCGCCATGCGCCAGCGCAGCGTGCCGCGCATCCCGCCCAGCTTCGTGGCGCATTCCGGGCCGGCGCGCATCGTCGACCGGCTCGGCCAGCTCGACTACGAGGCCCGCATCGACCGCGAGGACTACGAGTCCGAACTCGGCCTGCTGCAAGGCCGGCTGGCCCGCGCCGCGCGTTCGAAGAAATTCCAGGACCGCTCGCTGGTGCTGGTGTTCGAGGGCCAGGACGCCGCCGGCAAGGGCGGCGCGATCCGCCGCGTCACGCATGCGCTGGACGCGCGCCAGTTCGACATCACGCCCGTCGCCGCGCCCAACAGCTATGAACTCTCGCGCCCCTATCTGTGGCGCTTCTGGCGCCAGCTGCCGCGCCGGGGCCGCATCGCCATTTTCGACCGCTCCTGGTACGGCCGCGTGCTGGTCGAGCGCGTCGAGAAGCTGGCCCGCCCCGCCGACTGGCGTCGCGCCTATGCCGAGATCAACGACTTCGAGGAGCAGCTGTCGGGCAGCGGCGCGCTGGTGCTGAAATTCTGGCTGGCGGTCACGCCCGACGTGCAGCTCGAACGCTTCAAGGAACGCGAGAAATCGCCGTTCAAGAACTTCAAGATCACGCCCGACGACTGGCGCAACCGCGACAAGTGGAAGGAATACGCCGCCGCCACCAACGAGATGCTGACGCGCACCGACGTGGCCCACGCGCCCTGGCACCTGGTATCGGCCAACGACAAGCGCTACGCCCGCCTGCAGGTGCTGCGCCACATCGTCGAGGCACTGGAAAACCCACGCTGATCCGCAACCGGAGGCATTGCCCATGAGCACCACGGAAATCCGCCCCGCCACCGCCGCCGACTTCGATGTCTGGCTGCCGCTGTGGAAGGGCTACCAGGACTTCTACCGCGTCGACATCGCCGACGCCGTCACGCGCAACACCTGGGATCGCCTGCTCGACCCGGCCGAGCCCATGAACGTGGCGCTGGCCTACGACGGCGGCAAGGCCATCGGCATGGTCCACTGGATCTTCCACCGCTCCACCTGGACCGCCGGCGACTATTGCTATCTGCAGGACCTGTACGTGACGCCCGAGGCGCGCGGCACCGGCGCGGGCCGCAAGCTGATCGAACACGTCTACGCCCAGGCCGCCGCCAACAACGCCGCGCGCGTGTACTGGCTGACCCACGAGACCAACGCCACCGCCATGCAGCTGTACGACCGCATCGCCGACCGTTCCGGCTTCATCCAATATCGCAAGGTGCTGCCGTGACCCGCATTCGCGTCCCGGCCGCGATCCGGAGGAAAACCCCGTGAGCGCCCGCGATCCCGACTGTCCGCTGTGCCAGGAAGACGGCGGCGCGCTGCTGTGGCGCGGCCCGCACCTGCGCGTCATCGAGGTCAACGACCCCGACTACCCCGGCTTCACCCGCGTGATCTGGAACGGCCACCTGGCCGAGATGACCAGCCTGTCGGCGCACGGTCGCGAGCTGCTGATGAAGGCCGTGTACGTGGTCGAGGAAACCCAGCAGGCCATTTTGTCGCCCGACAAGATCAACCTGGCCTCGCTGGGCAACATGGTGCCGCACCTGCACTGGCATGTGATTCCGCGCTGGCGCGGCGACCGCCATTTCCCCGACCCGATCTGGGCCCCGGCCCGCGTCGCCAAGGGCGCCGAGCCTGCCGAGCTGAAGGCCAGGCTGGCGCGCACGCAGGCGCAGCTGCCGCGCTACCGCGACCGCCTGGTCGAGGCCATGAACGCGCTGCTCTGGCATTGAGCCAAGGGTAGCGTCAGCGCGACGCTACGCCGCCGTCCCGCGCCGTTCGCTCAGCCAGCGGTGGTAGACGTTTTCCACGTCCTGCGCCACGCGCGCCGGCGTGAACAGGCCCAGGTCGCGCACGCGCGCCCGGCCCGCCTCGCCCATGCGGCGGCGCAGCGCCGCGTCGCCCAGCAGCAGGTCCAGCGCCTGCGCCAGCGCGCCCGGATCATTCGGCGGCACCAGCAGGCCGCTGCGGCCCGGCATCATGGTTTCGGGCACGCCGCCCACCTGCGTGCCGATCACCGGCAGCCCCATCGCGGCGGCCTCCACGAACACCGTGCCGAAGGCCTCGCGCCGCGTCGGCAGCGCGAACACGTCGAAAGCCCGCAACGCCGTGCCCACATCCTTGCGCCGCCCTGCGAAATGGATGCGCCGCGCCAGCGCCTGCCCCAGCGCGCGCACGCGCTCGCGCAACTGCTCCGCCAGCGGCATGCCATCGCCCACCAGCACCAGATGCGCGTCGGCATGACGGCGCGATACCCGGTTGAAGGCCTCGATCAGATCCTCATGCCCTTTTTCCGCCCGCATCACCGCCACGCAGCCCACCACCTTGGCCTCCGGCGGAATCGACAGCTCGCGGCGCAGGCAGGCGCCCGGCCGCTCCGGCGGCAGGGACACTGGCGAATGGATCACCTCGACCGCCTCGGGCCGCGCGCCGCCTTCCAGCAACTGGCCGCGCACATAGCGGCTGACGGCGATCACGCGGTGCGCCAGCCAGGTATAGGCGTATAGCGAGTTGATCGGCTTGGCCAGGTGGCGCGTGCGCACGATCAGCGGCGTGCCGGCCAGCCGCGCGCCGATGGCCGCCAGCACGGTATCGCGCCGGCTGTGCGTGTTCAGCACATCGAAACGCCCGCCGCGCAGCACCCGCCGCAGCGCCGACACGCCGCGCAGGAAATTCACCGGCCCGTCCATCAGCAGGTTGTGGACCTTGAAACCCGCCTCGCGCAGCCGGCCGCCCAGCTCGGCCTGCGGCTGGCACACGGCCTCCAAGTGATGGCCGCGCTCGCGCATCGCCACCATCTCCTTGTAGATGCAGAACTCCTGCCCGCCGAACGAGGTGGCCGCCTCGGTGTGCAGGATGCGCAGGCCGGAAAGGCCGGCGGATTCGGCCACGCAAGCGCGGGACCGCGCCTGACCGCTGAACGGATCGAACGCGCTCGCCTCGCCAGGGCCGGCGTCGATTCCGTCCTCCGCGTCGCTCCAGCGCCGCCCCTGCCACAACAGGTAGGCCTCCAGGTAGCGGATCTCTTCCGGCTCCAGCATCGCCAGCCCCGGCTCGCCGCCGCCCGCCGCCTCGAACTCCGTGGCGGCCAGCTGGCGTCCCCATCCCACCTGGACCTGACCGTCGCGCGACAGGCTGAACCGCGCCCCGCCCCGGGCCCAGGCCTGCAGGCGCGGACCAGGCAGCAAGGTATCCAGGCGATAGCCGCCCGGCAGTTCGGACAGCGCCCGGCCCGCGCCGGAACCGACATTTGCGCTCAACACTTCCGGGCCGGCATCCACCAGCAGCGGCGCGCCTCGCGCCCCCGGCCGCTGGTAACTGAGCGTCTGGATCGCCGGCAGGCGGGCCAGCAACGGCGTCCGTGGCGCCCGGACGGTGTGCGGGTTGTGGGAAGAGGATGACATCGGCGGCGGTCCTGAAAAAAGCCAGGGCGGCGTGGACAGGCGCGGCGAATGCGCCGCCGCCTGCCGCGTGCGCCCAGAGGAAACGCTGCCGATGGTAGCGGGAGACCGGTAATTAAATTAGCGACCTGTTCTCACGGATTTCACGGAACATGCATGATTTTATGGAACATATTCTCCATCTTTCAGGTAGAATTCAGGTTCCGTGCGCCCGCGACCAGACTGCGGGCGCAGCCCGTCCGGCCCGCGCCGGACGCCTCGCGCGCCGTCCCGCCAGACCACGCGCATTCCCGGCGCCCGCCGCGCCAAGTAAGCTTTGCCAGGGATCCCGGCGCCTTCCGGCTGCCGTTCGCCCAGGCGGCGGATCCGCCCGGCAAGCCATCCTCAACCCGAACCACGGCATGGAGCCGCCGCCCCTCGCCGTCGCCGTTCGCCGCGTACTCACCGAAAGGTAGTAAAGGAGTCCAAGTGAGCCATCCGGCCCCTCCCGCCCCGCGGTCCGCCTCATTCCTGCAGGCGTTCCTGAAATCCGAAGCCCTCGGCGGCTACGTCCTGATGCTCGCCGCCCTGGTGGCGCTGATCGTCGCCAACAGCGGCCTCGCGCCGGCCTATTTCGACGCGCTGGGCGCCAAGCTCGGCTTCAGCCTGGGCCCCGTCGTCCTCAAGGAATCCGTGCTGCACTGGATCAACGACGGCCTGATGGCCGTGTTCTTCCTGCTGGTCGGCCTGGAGATCAAGCGCGAAGTGCTGGACGGCCAGTTGCGCGGCGCCTCGCGCATCGTGCTGCCCGGCATCGCCGCGCTGGGCGGCATGGTCATGCCCGCCATCATCTACGTGCTGATCAACCTGGGCAGCCCCGGCACGCTGCGCGGCTGGGCCATCCCCGCCGCCACCGACATCGCCTTCGCGCTGGGCATCCTGGCGCTGCTGGGCAGCCGCGTGCCGACCTCGCTCAAAATCTTCCTGACCGCGCTGGCCATCCTGGACGACCTGGGCGCCATCATCATCATCGCGCTGTTCTATACGTCGCAGCTGAACCTGTTCGCGCTGGGCATGGCCGCCGCGCTGCTGGCCTGCCTGTTCTGCCTGAACCGCGCCGGCGTGCTGCGGCTGACGCCCTACCTGCTGCTGGGCGTGGTGCTGTGGTACTTCGTGCTGAAATCCGGCGTGCACGCCACGCTGGCCGGCGTGGCGCTGGCCCTGGCCATCCCGCTGCGCCCGCAGAACCAGGGCGCGCCCGCCGCGCACTCGCCGCTGCACGCGCTGGAACACGCGCTGCACAAGCCCGTGGCGCTGCTGATCGTGCCGATCTTCGGCTTCGCCAACGCCGGCGTGTCCTTCGCCGGCATGGGCCTGGACAGCCTGGCGCAGCCCGTGCCGCTGGGCGTGGCGTTGGGCCTGTTCCTGGGCAAGCAGCTGGGCGTGTTCGGCTTCGCCTGGCTGGCCATCAAGGCCGGCGTGGCGACCCTGCCGCGCCACGCCAGCTACGCGCAGCTGTACGGCGTGGCGCTGCTGTGCGGCATCGGCTTCACCATGAGCCTGTTCATCGGCGCGCTGGCCTTCACCGATCCGGCCGCCGTGGACGCCACCAAGCTCGGCGTGCTGACCGGCTCGCTAGCCTCCGCCATCGTCGGTTTCGCGCTGCTGCGCGCGAGCGGCGGCGCGCAGCCGGCGGCCACGCCCGCCACGGCCGCCCCCACCCGCTGAAGTCCCGTTCCCGGGCCGCGCGGGCGGCTCGGGCGTTGCGGTAGACTGGCCACAACGCCCACCCAGGAGCGGCCATGAAAGCGCCCGCGATCTCCCTCCAACGCATCTACGAAGGCACCGGCCCGGACGAGGCCTACAAGGCCCTGGTCGACCGGATGTGGCCGCGCGGCCTGCGCCGCGCCGACCTGGGCCTGGACGAATGGGCGCGCGACATCGCCCCATCCGCCGAACTGTGCAAATGGTTCGGCCACGTCGACGAACGCTGGGACGAATTCCGCCAGCGCTACAACGCGGAACTGGCCGCGCCCGAGCAGCAGGCCCGCATGAGCGCGCTACTGCAAGCCGCCGGCAAGCGGCCGCTGACCTTGCTCTATGGCGCGCGCAATACTGAACACAACCAGGCCGTGGCGCTGCGTGAGGCGCTGCTGGCGCATGCGCGCAAGGGCGGCGGGCGCGCGGCTTGAAAGGTCCGAACGCACAGGGTCTTGTCGCGTTCCTGGCGTAAGATAGGCGCGCCCTGAACCCGGCGTCGGCCCCGGCACCCCAGCCCTAGATCCATGGACTTTGATTACAAGAACGCTACGCCTGAACAACTCAAGGCGCGCTACAACGAGATCGCCAAAGAGATGGGCGACGACCAGTTCTTCACCAAACGGGAACTGAACCATCTGCCGCACGTCCTGCAGGAGGGCGAGCAGGTCCTGGCCTTCACCAGCGGCCTGATGAACAACAACACCTGGCTGATCACGCTGACCGACCGGCGCATCATCTTCCTGGACAAGGGCATGATCTATGGCTTGCGTCAGGCCGCCATCGACCTGGACAAGGTCAACGCCATCTCCGGCGAAACCGGCCTGCTCTTTGGCAATATCGCCATCCAGGACAGCGCCAGCACGTTCGAGATCCGCAACGTCTGGAAAAAGAGCGTCATGCGCTTCACCAACCGCGTGCAACAGGCCATCGAGGCCCGCAAGCAGGCGCGCGTCCGCCCCGCAGCGGCTGCGCCCGCGCCGCGCCAAGACGACGAGGTCATCGTCAAGCTGGAACGCCTGGCCGCGCTGCGTGAACGCGGCGTCCTGAACGATGATGAATTCGCTGCCCAGAAGGCCCGCATCCTGGCCGGCTGATCCATGGAACTGCTCATCGTCATCGGCGTTCTGATCGCGCTGGTCATCGGCTACTTCTGCCTGGGCGCGCTGCTCAAGTTCCTGGTGCAATGGTGGATGGCCGTCGTCTTCGGCATCCCACTACTGTATGTGGGCCTGGGATTCGGCTGGATCGGCGCGATAGGCGCCGTGCTGGGCGCGCTGCTGTTGATGGGCGCCACCATGAATTGGCAGAATTCGCCGACCTGCGAAGCGCTGGAAGCGCGCCTGAACAAGGCGTTCTACTTCGACGACGTATGAAAGAAACAGGCCGGACGCGACCGCGTCCAGCCTGCGGCCGGCTACCCGGCTAGCGCCCCGCCGTCGTCGGATTGGCTAGCGGGAACGTATCGTCCGTCAGGCAAGCCTTGAGCCAGTCGTAGTCGTCGCTGTCATAGACCTCGCCATCGAGCCGGGGCAGCGCCTTGGTCGGATAGCCCATCGGCGTGCGTACCTTGGGGCCGGTGTTCCAGCGCGCCTCGTCCGAGATGCCGCCCGGGCAGTTGTCGTCGTTGCCGTTGTACGAGCAGGACGCCACCGGCACCAGCTTCTGGTCCACCACCTTCGCCACATAACGCTGCGCGTAGACCGAGCCCGTGGCCCAGTATTGCTCGGCGGTGCAGACACGGTCCTTGTTCTGGTAGTGGCTGATCGCGAAGCAGGCGTAGATGTCGTTCGGCGGCAGCAGCTCGCAGACCACGTCGTAACCATCGTAGGGACCGCCGGTGAACTGCTGGCGGAATTCCCGCTGGGCCAGCGCCGTGCTGATCAGCCTGGGCTGCTTGCTGCCCTTGTCGCGCTCCGTCAGATCGTCGATGCGGGCGCTGATCAGGTCGGCCGCGACGGAACCCGCCGTCTTGCCTTCCGGCACGGCGTCGATATTGGCGATCAGGTCTTGCAGCTTGCCGTCACGCGCGGCGAGCCAGCGGCGCTGGCTATCCTTCAGCATCGCGCGGATCTCGTCGTCCGGCGCCTGCTTCATCAGCGCGGCATAGGCGCGGTTCAGCCCGGCGTCCTCGGCTTTCGCCTCGCGGCTGGAGCAGATCAGTTTCTCGACGGGGCTGGACGCCTTGCCGCAATCGATCGCCAGGGCCGGCGCCGCCGCGGCGGTCAGGCCCGCCAGGATCAGGAACCGGGTCGCGCGCAGGCTGACATGCATGGTGCTTCTCCAAAGTGCAAGGCCGGCCGCTCAGCGGCTGATGACCTCGCTGTCTTCCAGGACGATGCGGTAGTGATCGCGCAGGTCCAGGATGTACGTGAAATTCGACGTGCCGCTGGCGTTCTTGCCGCGTTCCGGGCTGGACACCTTGTAGTCGTAGATGCCCTTGACCATGCAAAGCTGGTTCTCGCACTTGGCCCGCAGCGTGCTCTGGTCCACCACGAAGCGCCGCACCGGCCAGCGCGCGAAATACGCCTGCTTGTCCGCCAGCACCTCGGACTTCGGCCGCTTCTTCTTGAAGAAGTCCACCGTGTCCGCGTAGAACTCGCGCGTGAACTTCATGGCCTCTTCGTTGGTGCCGCTGCCCGCCTGGATCATCAGCGCGGCGGCGTTGATGGCCTTCTGCTCGTCGGACGGCGCCGCCGGCGCGGGCTGCTTGGTCAGGTACGGATTGGCGACCGGCGCCTGGCCGGCGGCGGCCGGCTGGCGCGGGGGCAATTTCGCCTCGCCGGCCGGCGCGGACGTCTGCTGCTGCGGCGCCGGGGCGGGCGCGGATGTCTGCTGCTGCGGCGCGGGCGCCGGGGCGGGCGCGGCGCGCGGGCCCCCGCCCTGCTGCGCGCCATTGGCGGACGCCTGGGTCGGCCCCACGCGGTTGATGCCGTACTTGGCGATTTCCTGCGGCGTGAAGAAGTACATGTCCTTGGACGGCGTGCTGAACATGATGCCCAGCACATCCGCCGACACGCCGTACTTCGGCAGGGTCGCCACGATGTCCGACACGCCGAACTGCGCCTGCTCGCCCGTCAGCTCCGGCGCCGAGATCTGGTGCACGCCCAGCCGGCCCACCGCCAGGCGCTGGCGGCCGGCGAAGAACACGAAGGAACACGCCGACGCGCAGTAGCTGTCCTTGGGAATATAGGTGTTCAGGCCGCGCTCGTAGATCTCTTCCGCCACCACCAGCCCGATATGGACCAGGCCGCCGCCATTGTTCTGCAACACGATGGTCGAGATGGTCGGATGCTCGCGCAGCGCCTTCTTGAGATTCAACATGTCGTTGGCGCCCACCGCGCCCACGTAGATCAGCAGGTCCGGCTCGCTGCGCAGGAAGAAGAACGGACCGTAGCGCTCGGGCTCTTCCTGCTTGGCGGACGCCGGCGCTTGCGCCTGCTGTGCCTGGGCCTGCGCCACGCCGGCCGACAGGGCCGCGCAGGACAGCGCCAATGCCGAGCTCCAGACCGTCAGTTTTCTTTTCAGCCTCATCATTCCTCTCCCTGGGAACCTATGTCGCGCAGACCCTATCGGGCCACGCCGCGTTCCGCGCTTGTCCATTGGCCGGCCCACAAGGCGCGGCGCGCTTGAAGCAGGATTTTATCCATCCCGCGCGACAGCGCCAGCCGCCGGGCCGGACGCGCGCGATCCTCGCTAGTCCCGCAGGCAGCCGTGCACGCCATCGGCGATCGCGCGCGCCATCCGCTCGATGGTGTCGGGCCGCGCCACCCGGGCCTCGTCGTCCGGATTCACGATCACGCCGGCCTCCACCAGCACCGCCGGCATGGTCGCCGTCTTGAGCACCGCCAGCCCGTCGAAACGATGCACGCCCAGGCGGCGGTCCAGCAACGGGCGGTTCTCGCCGGCGATGGGCTCGGCGTGGTACAGCGACGGCTTCTCGCCCGCCGCCACCAGCGCCTCGCCGATCGCCTTGGCGCAGCGCAGGCTTTCCTCGTAGCGAGGATTGCGCTGCGAGACAAAGATCGAGAAGCCCGCGAACTCGCGCTGGCGGCCCGCGTCGATGTACTTCTGCTGCATCGAATCGTGATGGATGGAGATGAAGAAATCCGCATCCGGCGCCAGCCGCGCGCGCTGGCCCAGCGCCACCTCGGCGCCGTCGGCCGCCACGCGCCGCACCCGTTCGCCCAGCGCCGTCAGCCGCGCCGCCACCGCGCCGCTCAGCACCAGGTTGTACTGATACTCCACCCGGCCGCTGGCGCCCGTGGCCCCGGGCCGCGCGGGCGTGTGGCCCGTATCCACCACCACATAGGCGGCCTGCGCCGACAAGGCCGGCAGCGCCAGGCACACGGCCGCCGCCACCCGACCCGCGCGCCGCCGCGCCGTGATCGCCATCCGCCTGATTACCCGTTCACCGCTGACTGAAGACACGCTGGAGTTCGCCCTGTTGAGAGAGGCCGGCCGCTGAACCGCGACCGGCACGGAATGCGCCGGATTCTCGCGCAGCCCGCCGCCTGGGGCAATCGCCGAATGCGGCGCGCGGCGCCAGCCCGTAACAGGCGCGGCGCGGCCCCCGGCCCCACCGGAAGCAAATGACATGAAAAGTTACCCGGCCGTCGGGTGTTGCTATCCTTGGCCGGCAGCCACGGCGCGACTTCGCGCGCCGTCCGACTATGCAGAGGAATCCCATGTCTTTCAGCTCCGACGCCTGGGCGCGCAACGCCGCGCTGTACGAGAAAACGCGCACCATGCCGTTCAACCAGGAGCTGGCCAGCGGCCAGCTCGACGAGCACGCGTTCCGCCACTACATGATCCAGGACGCCCACTACCTGGTCGCCTTCGGCCGCGCGCTGGCCGTGGCCGCCGCCAAGGCCGACAACGCCGACGGCGTGGTCCAGTTCGCCGACGCCGCCAAGAACGCCGTCGTGGTCGAGCGCAGCCTGCACGACGGCTTCATGAAGCAGTTCGGCATCAGCGCCGACACCTTCAACGCCACCCCGCTCACGCCCGCCAGCCACCACTACACCAGCTACCTCATCGCCACCGCCTGGAGCGCGCCCTACCCCGTGGCCCTGGCCGCGCTGCTGCCCTGCTTCTGGATCTACGCCGAGATCGGCCGCGACATCCACGCCCGCGCCGCCCAGCCCAACCCCTACAGCGCCTGGATCGACACCTACGCCGGCGAGGAATTCCACACCCTGGTCCGCGAAGTCATCGCGTCCGTGGACCGCGCCGCGGAACTCGCGTCCGCCGAAACGGTCAAGGCTATGCACGAGGCATACACACACGCCGCGCGGCTGGAATGGATGTTCTGGGATTCCGCGTATCGGCAAGGCACATGGGAGGCTTAGCGCAATCGCGCCGGTATGCGCGCCACGGTAAGGGCGCGCTATCGTAGCCTCTCACCTCGAAGAGTGCATGACCGCCCTGGCCTGAATCCACACGTGCCACGTCAAGGATTTACGTCATTTCCGCTTCGTCTTATTGACAGCGAACGTGCAGCTGACTAGCCTCCTGCGGTCGGGACTTTTCTGGCGTGGCGGCATGCTCAACAACGACATGGCTTATCACCGCCTATGACCATCGTCCACGAGTTCTTGACCGGGCTGCACTCGCACAGCCAAACCACTCAAACCGGCCATCTGGGGTGATCAAATTCCTTCTCTACGCAAACTAATCCACAAAGGCAAGATGAGACTGTTCACATGGTCTCCGGCCTTCGCCGCGAAATGCGGCGTGAAATTCCGGCTGCGCGCTGTGAATCGTCAATTTCTCGAACGGGAAATCTTCGACCACCTGAACCAGCTCGCCGCCAAGTCACCCACCCGGATGAAGTGCCTGTTCCTGGGCATGCATTACTACACCTGGCACTACCCTCGCCTGCTCAAGATGGATTTCTATTCACTGGACATGGATCCTGAGCAAGCCGTCTATGGCCCCCCTGGCAGGCACGTCATCGGCAGCGCGACGGACATGGCAGGCTACTACGACGAAGAGTCGTTCGACATCGTGGTGTCCAACGGCGTGATCGGCTGGGGCTTGAACGAGCGGAGCGGATTCGAGCAGATGATGGAGCAGTGCCATCGGGTGCTCAAACCAGGTGGGCTATTGATTCTCGGGTACAACGATACGCCGGAGCGGAAACCTTATCCGGTGGATATTGATCATGCCGGCTTGTTCGAGCCTGTGGTGCCGTCGATTCGGGGGATCACGCACTTCGAGCATCCGATGAACGACAGCTACGCGCATGTGTTTGTTTTTGGCCGGAAGCGGAAAGCGGTGGCACAGACGGCTTGACGCTTCTGTGCGGAGAAAACATGACGCCGGCCTTGTGCCGGCG
>NZ_JCBANG010000086.1:0-28087 GCF_059760905.1 Achromobacter sp. 1011811831 | reverse complement strand
CCTAGAAATCCAGCTCGATCGCCACCGCGTCGCCCACCTTCAGCCGCGCCTGAGCCGGCGCGTCCAGGATGGCGTTCTGGCCGAACACCACGCCGATGTCCAGGTTGCGGTAGGTCGCCAGCGTGCGGCCCGGCTCGTCGAACTGCTGCGCGCTGCGCTGGTCGATGTCCGGAATCGAGCAGCGGGTGCAGGGCTTGACGAACGCCATGCGCACGTCCGCCGCCTCGATCAGCGCGGTGTGATCCTCTTCGAACGCCTCCCACTCCCCCTGCACCACGATATTGGGCCGGAACCGGTCCATCGGCACCTCGGCCGCGCCCTTGGCGCGCAGCCGGGCGTTCAGGTCGTCCAGCGAGGCCTGGTTGGCCACCAGCAGCGGAAAGCCGTCGGCGAAACCGAAATGATGGTCGCCCGAGAAGCGGTCGGACTCGTCCGGATGCGCATCCAGCCAGCGCGACACCCAATCGGTCTTGGCCGGTCGGCGCGCGGCGGGATCGACCTTGTACAGGCGACAGGGCGTGCCCAGGAAATCCGAGAACCAGCGGCCGGCGGCGGCGCTTTCGCGCAGCGCGGGCAGGCTGTCCTTCCAGACGGTGACGGTTTCGCTGCCCGCTTCCAGGCCGGAACCGTCCAGCGCGATCAGCAGGTCGGCCATGTCGGGCGCCGACACGCGCAGCGCGCCGTCGCCGATCGCGGTGCGTATGAGCGCCATGCGCGGCCACTGGCGCTGCGTCATGAACTGCCCGCTGCCGTCGATCAGCATCCAGCGCCGGTCGTGCGCCAGCCCCGCGCGGTCGATCGGCGATTCGCTCAGATCGATGCCGGCGCAGGATTTGATGGGATAGATATGCAGGCTGAGGATGCGGGCGGACATGGCGCGGATGGCGAGGGGTGAAAGTCGCCAGAGCATAGCGGAAGGCCGAAAAAAAGCCCAGGCCGCGGCCTGGGCTGCGCGCGCCGGCGCTCCACGAAGGAGATGCCGGCACGCCGATCGCGGCGCCATCCAGCCTCAAGCGCCGACCAGCTTGAGCGCGTTCAGCGGCGTGACCGCCTTGAAGGCCTTGCGCGTGGCGATGTGCTCGGGCCTTGGCGTCAGGCCGTACTTCGGCGGACCCAGCGTGTTCTCCATGCTGTTGTAGACCATGAATACGTTGGCGCGCGGCCAGGGCGAGATGTTGCTGTTAGAGCCGTGCATGGTGTTGCAATCGAAGAACACCACCGATCCGGCCTTGGCCGTCATGGCCTGGATGCCGCCCTGCTCCACCAGCAGCTGCAGGCTGACCGGATCCGGCACGCCATACTCCTGCTTCTTGAGCGACTGCTTGTAGTGCTCGTTGGGCGTCTGGCCGACGCAGGAAATGAACTGCCGGTGCGAACCCGGCACCAGCATCAACGGGCCGTTGTTGGCATTGTTGTCGGTCAGCAGCACCGAGCAGCTCAGCGCCCGCATGGCGGGCATGCCGTCCTCGACGTGCCAGGTCTCGAAGTCCGAATGCCAGTAGAACTCCTTGCCCTTGAAGCCCGGCTTCATGTTGGCGCGCGACTGATGCACGTACACCTCGGACCCGAGGATCTGGCGCGCCACGTTGACCAGGCGCGGATCGCGCGTCAGGCGCGCCAGCACGGGGTTGAGCACATGCACCATGAAGATAGAGCGCACGGCATTGCTGCCCGGCTCGGTGATGGCCTCTTCGCGCCGCATGATGGACGGGTCGCGCGTCATGCGCTCGACCTCGGCCGCCAGGGCGCGGACCTCGCCGGGCGACAGCAGGTCTTCCAGCAGCAGGAAGCCGTCGCGTTCGTATTGTTCCAGTTGCGCGGCATCCAGGGCGTCAGCGTAATGGCCGTCGCCGTGGACCACCGGATCCTGGCGGGAAATGATGGCGGAACCGCGATCCGTACGCGAGGCGTACGGATCTTGCGCAGGTGAAATCATGTTCGCCTCCTTGTTCAGGCCGCGACCGCGTCGGCGCCCGCCTCGGGCAGCGCATAGACGCCGTCCTTGTCGTGCACCTCCTGGCCGGTCAGCGGTGGATTGAATACGCAGATGACGCGCAGCGGCTTCTTGCCGCCGCACAGCCAGTGCTCGTCATGCTCGTTCAGGGCGTAGACCACGCCCGGTTCGAGCGCGTAGGTCTTGCCGTCGGCGATGGTCTGGATCGAGCCGTCGCCCTCGACGCACCAGACCGCTTCCAGGTGGTTCTTGTAGTGGATGTGCGTGCGGCCGCCCGGGAAGATCGTGGTTTCATGGAATGAAAATCCCATGCCGTCCTTTTTCAGCAGCACGCGGCGGCTGACCCAGGTGTCCGTGCGGACTTCGTCCGCCGTTCCGATCACGTCCTTGACATTGCGTACGATCATCCGCGTTTACCTCCAAATTTCAGGATGCGGGCGGACTGCCCGTCTTCGTCGGCCAGCGCCTCGGACACGCTGGCCTCGATCACTTCCAGGCCACGCATCAGCAGGCCTTCCTCGATGGTGAGCGCGGGCAGCAGCTTGAGCACTTCGTCGTGCGCGCCCGAGGTCTCGATGACCACGCCCTTGGCGAAGGCGCGCTTGGCGATGCGGTTGGCCAGCGCCGGCGAGGCGTTGGACACCAGCCCCTGGATCAGGCCGCGGCCGCGCACCGACAGGCCGGCGTTGGGAAAGCTGTGCACCAGGTTTTCCAGCCAGTCGCGCACCAGGCTTTCCTTGCGCTGGATCTCGGCGCTGAAGGCGGCGTTGGTCCAGTAGGTTTCCAGCGCCTGCGTGGCGGTGACGAAGGCCAGGTTGTTGCCGCGGAACGTGCCGCTGTGGGCGCCCGGCTTCCAGACGTCCAGCTCGGGCTTCATCAGCACCAGCGACATGGGCAGGCCGAAGCCCGACAGCGACTTCGACAGCGTGATGATGTCCGGCCGGATGCCGGCGGCCTCGAAGCTGAAGAAGGTGCCGGTGCGGCCGCAGCCGACCTGGATGTCGTCCACGATCAGCAGCATGTCGTGCCGCTGGCAGAGCTTGGCCAGCTCCTTGAGCCAGCGCAGCGTGGCGACGTTCACGCCGCCCTCGCCCTGCACGGTCTCGACGATCACGGCGGCCGGCTTGTCCAGGCCGCTGCTGGGGTCGTCCAGCATGCGCTCCAGATAGGCCATGGTGTCCACGTCGGGACCGAAGTAACCGTCATACGGCATGAAGCTGGTATTAGCCAGCGCGTAGCCCGCCGCGTCGCGGAACTTCATGTTCGCGGTCGCCGCCAGCGAACCGCCGCTCACGCCATGAAAGCCATGCGTGAACGACACCACATTGGGACGGCCCTTGACCTGGCGCGCGATCTTCAGCGCCGCCTCGACCGCGTTGGTGCCGGTAGGCCCGGTGAACTGCAGCGTGTACTGCCAGTTGCGCGGCTTGAGCAGCACGCGGTCCACGGTTTCCAGGAACGCTTTCTTGGCGCTGGTGGCCATGTCCAGGCCATGCACCACGCCGTCGGCGCGCACGTAGTCCAGCAGCTTTTCCTTGAGGACAGGATTGTTGTGGCCATAGTTCAGCGTGCCGGCGCCGCTGAAGAAGTCTATGTACTCGGTGCCCTCCTCGTCGATCAGCGTCGAGCCCCTGGCCTGGCTGAATATCACGGGGAACGACCGGATGTAGCCCCTTACTTCCGACTCCATCCGGTCAAAGATTTTCAAGTCCATGTGATCAATCCTCCCTTTCAGATCATGAGTTGACAGACGGCCTGCTCCCGCCCGACCTCGCCTCGCGGCGGCCGGACCGTCAGAACCATCCCGGTTATGGCAGGGCGCGCGCCCCGCCCGCCTACGGGGCGGGCAAGGTGAACGGGCCTATCCTCAACAGCATCTCGTCGTCGTGGTCCGCGCCGCCGAACAATTGCCGGTCGAAGAACGGCTGTTCGCTGATGTGGGCGCCCAGTTCCGCGGCCAGGCCGGCGAAGCTGCGGCGCGAAGCCTGGTTGTCAGGCCCCACCGTGGTTTCGAGATGACGAACATGCTCCAGCCCCTTGCGCCGCAAGAGTGCTCTGAGCATGGCGCGGCCTAACCGATGGCCGCGTGCGCGGGCGTGCACCGCGACCTGCCAGACGAACAGGACGTCGGGCCGGTCGGGCAGCACATAAGCGGAGATAAAACCGTCGATGCGTCCTCCGGCGCTTTCGGCCAGGACGCAGGTGTCGCTGAAATGCTCAGCCAGGAGCAAGTACGCGTAGAGGGAATTGAGGTCGAGCGGCGGGCACTCGGAGATGAGGCGGTGCAGGGCGGCGCCGTCCTTGCGGCTGGGCGGGCGCATCTGCTGCGTCCCGCCGCAAGCCGCCGGCGCCACGGCACTTGAGAGGATGGGGGTTTCCTGTGCGGTATCGATCATACGACCAGTCCGGATTCGGGAGGCGCGCCGCCGGTGGGCACCTCAAGGATGGGAGAAGCGGGATCGGCGTGCGGCTCGACGGCGGCCGCGTGTCCGTCCTGCTCCATCAAGGCCACGATGCGTTCCAGCGACAGCGTGATGGTGGCCTGCTCCAGTTCCGGCAGCGCGTTCAGCGCGTCCGCCAGGTGTTTCTGCAGCGGCGACGGCGCGTCCTTGGCCAGCGCGCGTCCGGCTTCGGTCGCGGTGACGAACACGATGCGACGGTCTTCGCGGCCGCGCTCGCGCCGGATCAGTCCCTTGTCTTCCAGGCGGTCCAGGATGCCGACCACGGTGCTGGGGCTGACGTGGATCTCGCGGCTGATCGCCGTGGCCGTCAGCGGCCCGTTGGCGATCACGGTGCGCAGGCACATGAGCTGCGGCGCGGTGATGTGGCTCACCGCCGACAGCTGCCGCGAATGCAGGGCGATCGAGCGCGTGATGCGGCGCAAGGCCCGCAGGATGCGCAGGTCGTACTGCTGCGAGGGATCGGTTACGGTCTGTTTATTCATGACTGAATCAGTTCAGTTAAATTGATTTCTATACGAATGATATGGGCGCACATTCCCTCTGTCAAACACGAGCCGGGCGGATTTTGTAATCAAATCCATGCGCCACGCCCGCCTGCCGCCCCGGCGTTTCCCATGGGCGACGGCCGTTACATCCGCTCAGAAAATCCGCCGTGACCGGCGCTCGCGCGCTTTCTTGCCCGGCCCATATAAAACAATTGTTTTTTCAATGGAGACAGAAGTATCATTTGTTTTATTTCGAGCCCCCCCCCCCCCGCCCATGACCTCCACGCCCCAGGACCGCTTGCGCGACATGCTGCCCGGCCTGCCCGCCGAACTCCAGCGGGCGGCGCGCTGGGCGCTGGACAATCCGGCCGAGGTCGGCCTGTGGTCCATGCGGCGCCAGGCCCAGGCCGTGGGCGTGGCCCCCGCGACCATGCTGCGCATGGCGCGCGCCGCCGGCTGCGACACCTATGAAGCCTTCCGCGCGCCCTTCCAGCGCGCGCTGACCCAAGGCATGGAAGCGGGCTGGCGCGACCGCGCCGCGCGCCTGCAGGCCCGGCGCGCCGAGACGCCCGCCGCCGACGCACGGGCCACCCTCACGCGCTGGCAGACCGCCGCGCTGGAATCCATCGGCGCCGTCAACGCCGACTCCGCCTTCGACGAAGCCGCCGCCACACTGCTGGCGGCCCGCCAGGTTGGCTTCCTGGGCACCCGCTCGGCCTTTGGCATCGCCTTCCAGATGCGCTATGCCTACCAGATGCTGTGCCGCAACGGCATGTTGATCGGCGGCCTGGGCGGCGCCTCGTCCGACGAGGCCGACAGCCTGGGCGCGAACGACGCGCTGATCGTGGTGACGCAGGCGCCCTACGCCGCGGCCACGCTAGAACTGGCGCGGCTGGCTGCCGGACGCGGCGCGGCCGTGATCGCGCTGACCGACGCCCCCGCCAGCCCGGTGATTCCGTTCGCCCGCCACGTCCTGCGCTTCGCGCGGCCCGACGATATGCCCGGCGACGCGGGCGGACCGGCTTCGTTCTTCCACAGCACGGCGGGCCTGCTCGGCCTGGCCGAGCACCTGATCGCGCGCGTCGCCGTCCTGGGCGGCGACGGCGTGTTGCAACGGCTGTCCGAGATCGAATCGCGCCAGCGCGCCGATGGTGTGTACTGGACCGAAACGTCCGGCCGCCGAGCCCCCTCCCGCGCGCGGCGCTGAGCCCGCCGCCCTCTACCCTTGTCAACCTTGTCCGGAACCTGCGCCATGACCCGCTCCCGAGTTTTCCATCGCTCCCTGCGCGCCACGCCCCCCGTCGCCGTGCGCGGCCAGGGCGCCTGGCTGTACGACCAATCCGGCCGCGCCTACCTGGACGGCTCGGGCGGCGCGGCGGTGTCCTGCCTGGGGCACAACCACCCGGACGTGCTGGCCGCCATGCATGCGCAGATCGACGCGCTGGCCTACGCGCACACCAGCTTCTTCACCACCGAGGCCGCCGAATCGCTGGCCGCCATGCTGGTCGAGGACGCCCCCGCCGGCACGTCGCACGCCTATTTCGTCTCCGGCGGCTCGGAAGCCATCGAGGCCGCGCTGAAGATGGCGCGCCAGTACTACGTGGAAATCGGACAGCCCGGCCGCCGCCATATCGTCGCGCGCCGCCAGAGCTATCACGGCAACACGCTGGGGGCGCTGGCAGTCGGCGGCAACGCCTGGCGGCGGGCGCAGTTCGCCCCCTTGCTGATCGAGGTCGAGCATGTCTCGCCCTGCTATGCCTATCGTGACCAGCGCGAGGGCGAAAGCGAGGAGCAATACGCGGCGCGCCTGGCGGACGAGCTGGAACAGACCTTCCAGCGGCTGGGACCGGACAGCGTCATGGCCTTCGTGGCCGAGCCGGTGGTCGGCGCCACCCTGGGCGCGGTCCCGGCCGTGTCCACGTATTTCCGCCGCGTCCGCGAAGTCTGCGACCGCCATGGCGTGCTGCTGATCGCCGATGAGGTCATGTGCGGCATGGGGCGCAGCGGCACGCTGTATGCGGTGGAGCAGGAAGGCCTCACGCCCGACCTCATCACCATCGCCAAGGGCCTGGGCGGCGGCTACCAGCCGATCGGCGCGGTCATGGCGCAGGAACGCATCGTGCGCGCCATCGAACAGGGTTCGGGCTTCTTCCAGCACGGCCACACCTATCTGGGCCACGCCACCGCCTGCGCCGCCGCGCTGGCGGTGCAGCAGGTCATCCGGCGCGACGGCCTGCTCGAGCGCGTGCGCGCGCAAGGCGCCGGCTTGCGCCAGCGCCTGGAACAGGCGTTCGGCGATCATCCGCATGTGGGCGACATCCGCGGCCGCGGCTTGTTCATGGGCCTGGAGCTCGTCACCGACCGCGCCAGCAAGCAGACCTTCGATCCGGCGCTGTCGCTGCACGCCCGCGTCAAGCGCGAGGCCATGGCGCGCGGCCTGATGGTCTATCCGATGGGCGGCACCATCGACGGCCGCCATGGCGACCATGTACTGCTGGCCCCGCCCTTCATCGTCTCGGACGACGAGCTCGACCAGCTGACGGAACGCTTGGCCGGGGCAATCGACGCCGCGATCGCGCAGGCGCGCGGCTGAGCGCGGACGGCCAGCGGCGGATCCGGCCACGGGCACGCCTGGCAGGCAGGCTCGGCGGCAGCGACAACGAAACGGGGCGCCATTCCGGCGCCCCGCTGGCCATCAGCGTTACCTCCGCCGCTCAAGCCGCGCTGCGGCCATCCGGCGTCCGGCGCCATTGCGGCCAAGCGCCCACCGTCAGCGCGCGCAGGAACCACTCCACCGGCCCGTAGGCATGAAGGCGCATCCACCAGGCCGACGCCGCCGTCTGCGCCAGGAAAATCACCAGCGCCAGCCCGCCGGCCTCCAGCGGCGACCACAGGCCCATCTGGCGCGCGCCCCAGGCCGTGAACACCAGCGCGCAGACCACGGACTGCATCAGGTAGTTGGTCAACGCCATCCGGCCCGCCGGCGCCAGCCACGCCGAGATCCGCGCGCCCATGCGGGACCGCAGCATCAACAGGAAGGCGCAGGCGTAGCTCATGGTCAGCAGCGGCGACGTGAACAGGCCCACGGCCAGGCCCGGCAATTCCCAGGACGGCCCGGCCACCGAAGGCAACGCGCACCAGGCATAGAAAGCCGCGCCGGCCAGGCCCGGCAGCAGGCCCAGCGCCAGCAACAGTCCCAGCGCGCGCGGCTGGCGCCACGGATCTTCCAGCGCCTGCCGCCGTCCCAGCGCGTAGCCCACCAGGAACATGGCGAAGGCGTAAGGCCCCTGCACCAGCAGCAGCACGACCCAGACGTACTCGACCAGCTCCTTCGCATGCTGCCCGATCACGGAACCGACCGTGCCCCGGTAGGCTTGCAGGGCGGAGAGCACGTCGGCCTGCGCTTGCGCCGCGACCTCCGGGCCCGGCGGGTCCAGCAAGCTCAAACCGGCCAGCACCGCCCAGGCGGCCGAGGCGAGCCCGATGAGCCACAGCGCCAGGCGCAACGCGCGGGCGGGCTCAAGGTTGCGGCAGCAAAGCAGCAGCAGGCCCAGGATGGCGTAGGTCAGCAGGATGTCGCCGTGGTAGAACAGCACGGCATGCGCCGCGCCAAGCACGGCCAGGCCCGCCAACCGCCGCAGGAAGCGTGGCAGGAAGGCCGCCTGGCTGCGCTCGGCAGCCGCCATCTGCAGGGTGAAGCTGTAGCCGAACAGGAACGAGAACAGCAGATAGAACTTGGTCTCGAACAGCAGGCCGAAGACCCAGCTGGCCGCGAGATCCAGCGGGCGTCCGAACGCGGGATCGACCACGCCGCTGCCGTAGTACGGCGAGGCGAACACGCCGATATTGACGACCAGGATGCCGAACAGCGCGAAGCCCCGAAGCGCATCCACCTGCTGCAGCCGGGCGGGTCTGGCCACGACCGGGACGGCACTCATTTGCGGCCTCCGGCGGCGGTTTCGGACGGCAGATAACGGGCCAGCGCGCTCTCGAGCAAACGGCGGCCGGCCTTGGAGTCAAACCCGGGATCGACCACGCGGCGGCTGAAAATGCCGTCCAGCAGCAACAGGATCATGTCGGCCATTTCATCCGGGGGCTGCGGCGGCGCTTCGCCGCGCGCCTTGCCCCAGGCCGATGCCAGCATCGCCGTCAGGCCCTGCTTGCGCTCGGCCTCATTGGCGATGACCAGCGCATGCACCGCGGGATTGCGCACCGCCTCGGCCAGCACTTCCATGCCCAGGCGCACATAGGACGGATCCAGGTACAGCAGCACCTGCTCGGCCACCCAGCCGCGCGCCGCGGCGCGGGCGTCGGGCGAAGCGCAGGCCGCCTGGATGACTTCCCTCGTGGTCTCGGTATCCGCCGCGATCAGGGCCTCGACGATGTCGGCCTTGCTGCGGTAGTAGTGGAACAGGTTGCCCGGGCTCATGCCCGCGCGCTCGCAGATCTGGGCGGTCGAAGTGCCGTGGAAGCCATGCTCCGCGAAACAATGCGCGGCCGCCTCCAGGATGTGGCGGCGGCGCTCCTGCTGCTTGATGGGGTCGACTTTGCGCATGTGAACAATTAATAGACAAATCAGTCTATTAATTAAAAACCAAGTCGCATGCCTTCGTCAATGGGGAAATGCCGCCCCTTCGGCCATGGACGAACCGCCCCGGCGCACAGGCCCCCAAAAGAAAAATCCCGCGCCAGGCCGGCGCGGGATTTGGTACTTCCCGGGGGCACGCCCCGAACGCTCAGCCCAGCACCGGGGACAGCACCGGCTGCTTCGGACGCACGTCCAGCTGCCGGCCCTTGCGCGCGCGCTTGCCCACGTAGGGCGTGAGCGCCGCGCCGGCCAGGATGTCCTCGGTGTGCTTGTTGCGGTACACGCCCGCGGCGCGCAACCCGGCCGCGCCGATCGGCACGGCCTGGTCCAGCTTGTCGGCGGTGTCCAGCCCCATCAGGATGGTGCCGCGGCCGCCACCCGACAGGCTCTTGACCTCGTCCAGGCCAAACACCAGGAACTTGCCCTTGTGCGACAGCAGCGCCAGCTGCGTCGCGCCGTCGAACAGCGGCACCGGCCGCAGCAACTCGTCGCCGGCTTCCAGTGTGATGAACTGCTTGCCGGCGCGCTGGCGGCTGAACATGTCCGAGAACCTGGCCGCGAAGCCGTAGCCGCCGCGCGTGGCCAGCAGCCAGCGCGAATCGGCCGCCGCCGCGATCATGTGCACGATGCGCGAACCGCTTTCCAGGTCGATCATGGTGGTGATCGGCTGGCCGTCGCCGCGCGCCGAAGGCAGGCCCGACACGGCTACGGAGTGGACGCGGCCGTTGTCGCCCACCGCGATCAGCGTGTCGGTGGTGCGGCATTCGAAGGCGCCGTACAGGTCGTCGCCCTGCTTGAAACCGAATTGCGAGGCATCGTGGCCGTGACCCTGGCGCGCGCGCAGCCAGCCCTTCTGCGACACGATCACGGTCACCGGCTCGTCCAGCACCTTGGTTTCCAGCACGGCGCGCTCGGCCGTCTCGATCAGCGTGCGACGGTCGTCGCCGTATTGCTTGGCGTCGGCCTCGATTTCCTTGACCAGCAGGCGCTTGAGCGAGGTCGGATTGTCCAGCAGTTCCTGCAGGCGAACCTGCTCTTCGCGCTTGCCGGCCAGTTCCTGCTCGATCTTGATCCCTTCCAGGCGGGCCAGCTGGCGCAGGCGCATTTCCAGGATGTCGTCGGCCTGGCGCTCGGTCAGCTTGAAGCGCTCCATCAGCGCAGCGCGCGGCTCGTCGGATTCGCGGATGGTCTGGATGACTTCGTCCACGTTCAGGTAGACCACCATCCGGCCTTCCAGCACGTGGATGCGGTCGATGACCTTGTCCAGGCGGAAGCGCGTGCGGCGCGTCACAGTCTGGGTGCGGAACGCCAGCCATTCGGTCAGGATGTCGCGCAGGCCCTTCTGGCGCGGACGGCCGTCGGTGCCGATGCAGACCAGGTTGACCGAGGCGCTGCTTTCCATGCTGGTCTGCGCCAGCAGCGTATTGACGAATTCGTCGCGGTCCACGCGCGAGGTCTTGGGCTCGAACACCAGGCGCACGGCGGCGTCCTTGCCGGATTCGTCGCGCACGGCGTCCAGCAGGTTCAGCATGACGGCCTTGGACTGGGTCTGCTCAGGCGTCAGGCTCTTCTTGCCGGTCTTGACCTTGGGATTGGTGATTTCCTCGATCTCTTCGAGCACCTTCTGGCCGGACGTGCCGGGCGGCAGCTCGGTCACCACCAGCTGCCACTGGCCGCGCGCCATTTCCTCGAACTGCCAGCGCGCGCGCACCTTGAGCGAGCCGCGGCCGGTCGAATAGATCTGGGCGATGTCGGCGGCCGGCGTGATGATCTGGCCGCCGCCGGCGAAGTCGGGGCCGGGCACCAGGCCATACAGCTCGGCGTCGGTCAGCTGCGGCTGCTTGATCAGCGTCACGCAGGCCTGCGCCACTTCGCGCAGGTTGTGCGGCGGGATTTCGGTGGCCATGCCCACGGCGATGCCGGAGGCGCCGTTCAGCAGCATCACCGGCAGGCGCGCCGGCAGCATCTGCGGCTCTTCCTGGCTGCCGTCGTAGTTGGGCACGAAATCGACCGTGCCTTCGTCCAGTTCGTCCAGCAGCAGCTTGGCGATCGGCGTGAGGCGGGCTTCCGTGTAGCGCATCGCCGCCGCGTTGTCGCCGTCGCGCGAGCCGAAGTTGCCCTGGCCGTCGATCAACGGATAGCGCAGCGAGAAATCCTGCGCCATGCGCACCATCGCGTCATACGCGGCCTGGTCGCCGTGCGGGTGATACTTACCCAGCACGTCGCCCACGACGCGCGCGGACTTGACGGGCTTGGCGCCCGCCGCCAGGCCCATGGCCTGCATGGCGAACAGGATGCGGCGCTGCACCGGCTTCTGGCCGTCGCCCACGTCGGGCAGCGCCCGGCCGCGCACCACGGACACGGCATAGTCCAGATAGGCCTGCTCGGCATAGCGCGCCAGTGTGATGGCGGCGTCGCCATCGCCGGGCGAGGAAGCGTCGAAAAGACCAGGTTGATTGCTGTCGGTCATGATGTATTCAGGTAGACAATTTCATCGGAACGGCGTCATTGCGCCGGCGCGGACACGGCCAGCTTCGCGTCGGCCACATGCGCGCGGAATTGCGCGCGCACGGCCTCCAGCGTGCCGGCGTCCTGCCCGCGCTTGGGGATGATCACGCCTTGCAGCGTGCCCAGGACCACATACAGGTGTTCGGGCGTTTCCTCGACGCGGCTGACGTTGCTCCAGTCCATGCGGCCCGAAGCCGTGGCGGTGGCGTCATCGATGCCGTCGGCGCCGAATTCCAGGCGATGGCCGCCCAGGAACATCTCATCGGGCTGGCGCCGCAGCATGCGCCGCGTATTGGCCTTCACCAAGGCGGGCAGCACGAATTCGTAGGCCAGCGCCAGCAGGACCAGAACGCCCAGGCCCACCGCCAGCCCCTGGAAATAGGCGGGCAGGACCGCGCTCCAGTCCGGGCCGCCCGGCCCCCAGGCGCTCCATGCCGTGTAGGCCAGCAACGCCACCACCATCAGCACGGCGAAGCGCAGATGCGAGCGCATGCGACGGCCGCGCATTTCGGGCCGCTTGTACATGTAGGCGACGAAGTCGGCATAGTCATCGGCCCGCAGGTCGATTTCCATGACGGCGGACGCGGGCGCGACTTGCGTCATCAGATGTCGAGCTCCGCCAGGTTGCCCTTCTCTTCGATCCAGGCGCGGCGTTGCGAGGATTCCCCCTTGCCCATCAGCATGTCGAACATGCGCGTGGTGTCTTCCGGCGACTGGTCGCCATAGCCCACCGGCAGCAGGCGGCGCGTGTCCGGGTTCATGGTGGTTTCCCAGAGCTGCTCGGGATTCATTTCGCCCAAGCCCTTGAAGCGGCTGACCGCCCAGGCGCCTTCGCGCACGCCTTCCTTGCGCAGCTTGTCCTGCGCGGCTTCCAGCTCGCCGTCGTCCAGGCAGTAGATCTTGCGCGCCGGGCGCTTGCCCTGCGCCGGCACGTCCAGGCGGAACAGCGGCGGCTTGGCGACGTAGACGTTGCCGGCTTCGACCAGCTTGGGGAAGTGCTTGTAGAACAGCGTCAGCAGCAGCACCTGGATGTGCGAGCCGTCGACGTCCGCGTCCGACAGGATGCAGATGCGGCCGTAGCGCAGCCCGGACAGGTCGGGCGTGTCGTTCGGGCCGTGCGGATCGACGCCGATGGCCACCGAGATGTCATGGATTTCGTTGTTGGCGAACAGGCGATCGCGGTCCACTTCCCAGGAATTGAGCACCTTGCCGCGCAGCGGCAGGATGGCCTGGAATTCCTTGTCGCGGCCCATCTTGGCCGAACCACCGGCCGAGTCGCCCTCGACCAGGAAGACCTCGGTGCGCGCCGCGTCGCTGGCTTCGCAATCGGTCAGCTTGCCGGGCAGCACGGCCACGCCGGAACTCTTGCGCTTCTCGACCTTCTGCGCCGAACGCTGGCGCGCCTGCGCCTGGCGGATCGCCAGCTCGGCCAGCTTCTTGCCGTACTCGACATTGCTGTGCAGCCAGAGATCCAGCGCGCTCTTGGAAAATCCGCCCACCAGGCGCACGGCGTCGCGGCTGTTCAGCCGTTCCTTGATCTGGCCCTGGAACTGCGGATCCAGCACCTTGGCCGACAGCACGAAGCTGGCGCGCGCGAACACGTCCTCGGGCAGCAGCTTGACGCCCTTGGGCAGCAGGCTGTGCAGCTCGGCGAAGCTCTTGACCGCGCCGAACAGGCCTTCGCGCAGACCCGATTCGTGGGTGCCGCCAGCCGGCGTGGGGATCAGGTTCACATAGGACTCGCGCACGGCGTTGCCGTCCTCGGTCCAGGCCACCACCCACTGCGCGCCCTCGCCTTCCGCGAAGTTCTCGTGGTCGGCGCCGGCGTACTGCGCGCCCTCGAAGAAGGGCACCATCAGCTCGGCGCCGGCCAACGCTTCGGCCAGGTAGCCGCGCAGGCCGTCCTGGTACTGCCAGGTCTTGGTGTCGCCGGTCTTCTCGTTAACCAGCATGACCTTCACGCCCGGCAGCAGCACAGCCTTGCTGCGCAGCAGGTGCGTCAGCTCGCCCAGCGGAATCGCGGGGCTGTCGAAGTATTTGGTGTCGGGCCAGACGCGCACGCGGGTGCCGGACTTCTTGCGTCCGCCTTCGGCATACGGCGCCAGCGGCTCGGCGACTTCGCCGTCCTTGAACACCAAGCGGTTCACGCTGCCGTCGCGCCAGACCACGACTTCCAGCCGGGTCGCCAGCGCGTTGGTGACGGACACGCCCACGCCGTGCAGGCCGCCGGAGAATGCATAGGCGCCTCCGCCCTGCTTGTCGAACTTGCCGCCGGCGTGCAGGCGGGTGAACACCAGTTCAACCACCGGCGCGTTTTCTTCCGGGTGCAATCCCACGGGTATGCCGCGGCCGTCGTCCTCGACGGATACGCTGCCATCGGTGTGCAGCGTGACTTGTATCTGTTTGCCGTAGCCGGCCAGCGCCTCGTCGGCGGCGTTGTCGATCACCTCCTGCACGACGTGCAGCGGGTTCTCGGTGCGGGTGTACATGCCCGGGCGCTGGCGCACGGGTTCCAGCCCCTTCAGGACGCGGATGGACGCCTCGTTGTAACGTGGAGTGGCCAAGTTATCCCCAACATCTGTGGAAAAAAACCGACATTTTACGGACAAGCCCAGATTCCGCGCGGCTCCCGGTGGGATGCGCAGGACCTGAGCAGCCCCATATTCGGTAGGATGACAGTCATGGCGGCGGCCCTGTCCGGCCATTTTTCTGCAGGACCACGGCCGCCGCGCCGCAACATCCTACACAAAAGCCGCAAACCCTGTTGTTATCGACAGTGGTATGCTTTAATCCATTACAAACTAGAACAACGGCATGGCACGTCCCCTTTTTCGCGCCCTCTGCCGCGGAACAGAGAATCACCATCATGAGCGACCAAATCAAGAACGTCAGTGACGCCAGCTTCGAGGCCGATGTGTTGAAGTCCGGCCAGCCGGTGCTGGTGGACTACTGGGCTGCCTGGTGCGGCCCCTGCAAGATGATCGCCCCGATCCTGGAAGAAGTCGCCGCCGAATACGCTGGCCGCCTGACGGTCGCCAAGCTGAACGTGGACGACAACCAGGGCACCGCCGCCAAGTACGGCATCCGTGGCATCCCCACCCTGATGCTCTTCAAGGACGGCCAGGCCGCCGCCACCAAGGTTGGCGCGCTGTCGAAGTCGCAACTTACCGCATTCCTGGACGGCGCGTTGTAAACTGCGTGCTGTAACCGAAGGCGCCGCCCAGGCGGCGGCGTCCTTCAAAGAAATACGCGCGAGCCCGTCCGTGGCGCGCCGACAAACCCCTCCTTTACATTCCCCCACCACTCACCGCGATGCACCTCAACGAACTGAAGGCGCTGCACGTCTCGCAGTTGCTGGAAATGGCCGCTGGCCTGGAAATCGAGAACGCCAACCGCCTGCGCAAGCAGGAACTGATGTTCGCCATCATGAAACGGCGCGCCAAACAGGGCGAGCAGATCTTTGGCGACGGCGTGCTTGAAGTCCTGCCCGATGGCTTCGGTTTCCTGCGCTCGCCCGAGACCTCCTACCTGGCCAGCACGGACGACATCTACATCTCGCCGTCGCAGATCCGCCGCTTCAACCTGCATACCGGCGACTCGATCGAAGGCGAAGTCCGCACGCCCAAGGATGGCGAACGCTATTTCGCCCTGGTCAAGGTGGACAAGGTCAACGGCGTGGCGCCCGAGGCGATCAAGCATCGCATCATGTTCGAGAACCTGACGCCGCTGCATCCGAACCGGACCATGCGCCTGGAACGCGACATCAAGAGCGAGGAAAACCTCACCGGCCGCATCCTGGACGTCTTCGCCCCCATCGGCATGGGCCAGCGCGGCCTGATCGTCGCCAGCCCCAAGTCCGGCAAGACGGTGATGATGCAGCACATCGCGCACGCCATCACCACCAACTATCCCGACGCGGTCATGATCGTGCTGCTGGTGGACGAGCGTCCCGAGGAAGTGACGGAAATGCAGCGCACGGTGCGCGGCGAAGTCGTGGCCTCGACCTTCGACGAGCCGGCCACCCGCCACGTGCAAGTGGCTGAAATGGTCATCGAAAAGGCCAAGCGCCTGGTCGAAATGAAGAAGGACGTGGTGATCCTGCTGGACTCGATCACCCGCCTGGCCCGTGCCTACAACACCGTCGTGCCGGCCTCCGGCAAGGTGCTGACCGGTGGCGTGGACGCCAACGCCCTGCAGCGCCCGAAGCGCTTCTTCGGCGCCGCCCGCAATCTCGAGGAAGGCGGTTCGCTGACCATCCTGGGCACCGCGCTGATCGAAACCGGCAGCCGCATGGACGAAGTGATCTACGAGGAATTCAAGGGCACCGGCAACTCCGAAGTCCACCTCGAGCGTCGCCTGGCTGAAAAGCGCGTCTACCCGGCCATCAACCTGAACAAGTCCGGCACCCGCCGCGAAGAGCTGCTGATCGCGCCGGACCTGCTGCAGAAGGTCTGGGTGCTGCGCAAGTTCATCCACGACATGGACGAAGTGCAGTCCATGGAATTCATCCTGGACAAGATGCGCGTCACCAAGACCAATGCCGAATTCTTCGACATGATGAAGAAGAAGTAAGTCAGTCCCTGGCGGCGCCGCGCGCCGCCAGCCGCGGACAGGCCACGCCTGTCCGCAACCGCAGCACCCAGGCCGCCGCGCGCGGCCTGCCCCTCCCCCCCAGTCTTGTCGTCCTGCCGATCGCGCAGTCGATCGCGGCCCGCCCGACCATGCGCCGCGCCGGCATCCCCATGCCCGGCCAGCCCGCGCGACGACGCATCCACCGCCTTGAGCCGACCTCGCGGATCCCGACCGATCCCGCGCCGTTTCCCTTTCAGCTTCCCGCACGGCCGACGCTTGTCGCTCGACGACAGCCGTCCATGTCGTATTTGGACAAGATAGCGTCCGGCCGGGGAAACAGCGGATCCCGCCTTCAGAGAAGAATGCTCCAAAAAACCCGCCTGGCACCTCCCTGGTGCCCGGTCACAGGACGCGGCGCCATGTATGCCGCGATCCCACAACGGAGACTTCATCATGAACGCCCTGCATCGGGAGAGCGTCGTCATCGACGGCCTCATCATTTCCAAATGGGACCGGTCCGTATTCGAGGACATGCGCCGCGCGGGCCTGAGCGCGGCCAACTGCACGGTATCGGTCTGGGAAGGCTTTGCCCAGACGGTGGATAACGTCGCCGCGATGAAGCAGCTGATTCGCCAGAACGAGGACCTGCTGACGCTGGTGCGCAGCGTCCACGACATCCGCCGCGCCAAGGCCGAGGGCCGGATCGGCATCATCCTGGGCTTCCAGAACGCCCACGCCTTCGAGGACCGCCTGGGCAACATTGAAGCCTTCGCCGACATGGGCGTGCGCGTCGTCCAGCTTTGCTACAACACGCAGAACCTGATCGGCACCGGCTGCTACGAACGCGACGGCGGCCTGTCCGGCTACGGCCGCGAAGTCATCGCCGAAATGAACCGCGTCGGCATCATGGTGGACCTGTCGCATGTCGGCGCCAAGACTTCAGAGGAAGCCATCCTCGCGTCCAAGCGCCCGGTCTGCTATTCGCACTGCCTGCCCTCGGGCCTGAAGGCGCACCCGCGCAACAAGAGCGACGAGCAGCTGCGCTTCATCGCCGAGCGCGGCGGCTTCGTCGGCGTGACCATGTTCCCGCCCTTCCTCAAGCGCGGCATCGATGCCACCGTGGACGACTATGTCGAGGCCATCGACTACGTCAGCGCCATCGTCGGCGAGGACAACGTGGGCATCGGCACGGACTTCACGCAGGGCTACGGGCAGCCCTTCTTCGACTGGCTCACCCACGACAAGGGCCGTCACCGCCGCCTGACCGACTTCGGCCCCATCCAGAATCCCGCCGGCATCCGCAGCATCGGCGAACTGCCGAACCTGACCGACGCCATGCAGCGCGCGGGCTGGAGCGACGTCCGCATCCGCAAGGCCATCGGCGAGAACTGGCTGCGCGTATTCGGCAATGTCTGGGATCGATAAGGAGCCCGCCATGCAACCGACCCTGCCCATCGATGTCGACGAGCAAACGGGCATCTGGAGCACCGATGGCCTGCCCATGCTGTACGTGCCGCGCCATTTCTTCATGAACAACCACCTGGCGGCCGAGAACGTGCTGGGCAGGGAGGCCTACGCCGCCCTGCTGTATCCCGCCGGCCACAAGTCCGCCTATTACTGGTGTGAACAGGAATCGCGCCGCCACAAGATCACCGGCGTGCCGGTCTACGAGCACTATCTGCGGCGCCTGTCGCAACGCGGCTGGGGAATCTTCGCGCTGGACGAGATCGACCCCGCCCGCACCCGCGCGCGCATCACGCTGCGCCACTCCGCCTTCGTGCTGGCCCAGCCCGGGACGGCAGGCCTGCTCTGCTACATGTACACGGGCTGGTTCGCGGGCGCGATGGACTGGCTGAGCGACCAGCACGGCCGACCGGCGCGCGCCCAATGCGCCGAACACCGCTGCGGTTCGCAGGGCCATGAGCGCTGCGAGTTCATCGTTCGTCCCGTCGACGCCTGAGGCCGGCCATGCGCTATTCACGCCTGTTTACGCCCATCACCCTGAACCAGGTCGTGCTGCGCAACCGCATCGTCAGCACGGCGCACGCCGAAGTCATCGCCGACGAGCACGGTCTGCCCGGCGAGCGCTACCTGCGCTACTACGAGGAAAAGGCCAAGGGCGGCCTGGGGCTGGCCATCTGTGGCGGCTCCAGCGTCGTGTCGCCAGACAGCCCGCAAGGCTGGTGGCGCTCGGTCAACCTGTCCACCGACCGCGTCATCGAGCCGCTGGCCCGCCTGGCCGACGCCATGCACCGTCACGGCGCGCGCATCATGATCCAGGCGACCCACATGGGACGGCGCTCGTCCTGGCATGGCGAGCATTGGCCGCACCTGGTCAGCCCGTCAGGCGTGCGTGAACCGGTGCACCAGGGCAACGCCAAGACGATAGAACCCGAGGAGATCCGCCGCATCATCGCCGACTTCGCGGCGGCGGCGCGCCGCGTGCAGGCGGCCGGCATGGACGGCATCGAGATATCGGCCGCCCACCAGCACCTGATCGACCAGTTCTGGAGCCCGCGCACCAACTTCCGCTCCGACGAGTACGGCGGCTGTCTGGAGAACCGCCTGCGCTTCGGCGTGCAGGTGCTGCAGGCGGTGCGCGAGGCCGTCGGCAAGGATTTCTGCGTGGGCCTGCGCATGTGTGGCGACGAATTCCACGAGGACGGCCTGAATCACGACATGCTCAAGGAAATCGCCCAGGCCATGGCCGAGACCGGCCTGATCGACTACCTGAGCGTGATCGGCTCGGGCGCCGACACGCACAACACGCTGGCCAACTGCATGCCGCCGATGGCGCTGCCGCCCGAGCCCTTCGTGCACCTGTCGGCGGGCATCAAGTCGGTGGTGAAGATCCCCGTCATGCATGCGCAGAGCATCCGCGACGCCAACCAGGCCGAACGCGTGCTGGCCAGCGGAGCGGCCGACCTCGTCGGCATGACGCGGGCGCAGATCGCCGACCCGCACATGGTCGTGAAAATCCGCGACGGCCGCGAGGACGAGATCAAGCAGTGCGTCGGCGCCAACTACTGCATCGACCGCCAGTACGACGGCCTGGACGTGCTCTGTGTGCAGAACGCCGCCACCACGCGCGAGACCACCATGCCGCACCGCATCGCGCCGACCCGCGGCAGGCGCCGCCGGATCGTGGTGGTGGGCGCCGGGCCGGCGGGCATGGAGGCGGCGCGCGTCAGCGCCGAACGCGGCCATGAGGTGGTGCTGCTGGAAAGCAACGCCGCGCTGGGCGGGCAGATCCTGCTGGCCGCCAGGGCGCCGCAGCGCGAGCAGATGGCGGGCATCGTCCGCTGGTTCGACCTGGAGATCAAGCGCCTGGGCATCGACTGCCGGCTGGGACAGGCCGCCAGCGCGGACGACGTGCGCGCGCTGGATCCCGACATCGTGGTGCTGGCCACCGGCGGACGCAGCCATGTGCACCACCTGCCGGCCTGGGGCGTGGCCGACGGCCTGGCCGTCAGCGCCTGGGACGTGCTGGCGGGCCGCGTCGAGCCTGCCAGGCGCGTGCTGGTCTATGACGGCGTCAGCACCCACGCGGGCGCGGGGGTGGCCGACTACATCGCCAGCCGCGGCGGATTGGTCGAAGTGGTGACGCCGGACACCAAGGTCTCCGAAAGCGTGGGCGGCACCACCTTCCCCATTTTCTACCGCAGGCTCTACGCGCAACAGGTCTTGCTGACGCCCAATACCTGGCTGGAGCGCGTCAGCGCCGAAGGCGACAAGCGCATCGCGCTGCTGCGCAACGAATACACCGACGAGCGCGAGGAACGCGAGGTCGACCAGATCGTCATCGAAAACGGCATCACCCCGAACGACGCGCTGTACGGCGCGCTCAAGGCGCAGTCCGCCAACCTGGGACAGACCGACATCCACGCCCTGTACGCGGCCGAACCGCAACCGGCCCTGGCCGAGCCGACCGGCGGCGGACGCTTTCTGCTGTTCCGCGTCGGCGACTGCGTATCGATGCACAACATCCACGGCGCCATCTACGACTCGCTGCGCCTGTGCAAGGACTTCTGACCATGGCCGCCTTTCCCAACCTCATCACCGGACTGTTCTGGCTTGCCGTGCTGGGCATCGGCGCGGGCACGCTGCGCCGCGCCTCGCTCTGGCGCGCCGGGCGCAGCGCTCCCATCCGCTGGCTGGACCTGCTCGCCGTGCCCAAGCGCTACTTCATCGATCTGCACCATGTCGTCGCGCGCGACCCCTACATCGCGCGCACCCACATCGCCACGGCGGGCGCGGCGGTGGCGGCCATGCTGCTGGTGGCGCTGAACTACGGTCTGGCGCTGTATTGGCAGGCCCTGGACATGGCCATCGCGCTGGCCGCGCTCGTCATGCTGACCGGCCTGGCCTTCGTCTGGCTGCGCCGCCGCCATCCGCCCGCGCGCCTGTCGCGCGGCCTGTGGAACCGGCTGCCGTGGATGCTCGGGGCGCTGGCGCTGGGCCTGTTGCTGCTGGGCGCGCTGCCCGCCACGTGGCTGGCGGGGCTGACCGGCCTGGCCACCACAGCGCTGCTGGCGGTGGGCGCCTGGGAGCTGACCGTGGGACTGGCTCGCGGCGGCCCGATGAAGCACGCGCTTGCCGGCCTGCTGCACCTGGCCTTCCATCCTCGTCCCGAACGCTTCAGCGGCGCGCCACGCGGCCAGCTCGCGGCGTTGCGCCCGCTGCCGCTGGACGGCGAGACGCTGGGCGCCGGCACGCCGGCGGCCTTCAGCTGGCAGCAGTTGCTGAGCTTCGACGCCTGCGTGCAGTGCGGCAAGTGCGAAGCCGCCTGTCCCGCCTATGCCGCCGGCCAGCCGCTCAATCCCAAGAAGCTGATCCAGGACCTGGTCGTGGGCATGGCCGGCGGCACCGACGCCGGCTATGCGGGCAGTCCCTCGCCCGGCCTGCCCGTCGGTCGCCACCACGGCGCGCCGGCGAGTCCCATCGTGCCCGAGCTGATCGAACCGGAAACGCTGTGGGCCTGCACCACCTGCCGCGCCTGCGTGCAGGCCTGCCCGATGCTGATCGAGCATGTCGACGCCATCGTCGACATGCGCCGCCAGCAGACGCTGGAACATGGCGCCGCGCCCGGCAAAGCCGCCCAGGCGCTGGCCAATCTGCGCGAGACCGGCACGGCGGGCGGCTTCGACCTGGGCGCGCGCTATCACTGGGCCGTGGACCTGGGCGTGGAACAGATCCAGCCCGGCCGTCCGGTGGATGCGCTGCTCATCGCCGGCGAAGGCGCGTTCGACATGCGCTACCAGCGCAGCCTGCGCGCGCTGGTCCGGGCCCTGCAGGCGGGCGGCGTGCGCTTCGCGGTGCTGGGCGCGCTTGAAACCGATACCGGCGACGTGGCGCGCCGCCTGGGCGACGAGGCCACCTTCCAGCAACTGGCGCGCGCGTTGATCCATACGCTCGACGGCCTGGACTTCCAGCGCATCGTGACCGCCGACCCGCACGTGCTGCACTGCCTGCGCAACGAGTACCCCGCGCTGGGCGGACGCTATATCGTCGAGCATCATTCCGCCACGCTGGCCGCCCTGGCCCGAGCAGGCAGCATCCGCCTCAAGCCGCTGGAATCGTCCGCGCCCCTGACCTACCACGACCCCTGCTACCTGGCCCGCTACAACGGTGAAACCGAGGCGCCGCGCGAGCTGCTGGCGCGGCTGGGCGCGCCACTGCGGGAAATGACACGCCACGGCCTGGAAGGCCGCTGCTGCGGCGGAGGCGGCGGCGCCCCGCTGACCGACATCCCCGGCAAGCGCCGCATCCCCGACATCCGCATCGCCGACGCGCGCGAAACCGGCGCGGCCACCGTCGTCGTCGCCTGTCCCAATTGCACGGCGATGCTGGAGGGCGTGGTCGGCCCGCGCCCCGACGTGCGCGACATCGCGGAGCTGGTTGCCGACGCGCTGGAGACATCATGAACGCCATACGCAGGATCAATCCGCGCCGGCCGTACACGCTCACCGCCGAGGGCCTGAGGCGCATCGTGCTGGGCCAGTCCGCCGCGGCCGGCGACGATGCGTCGACGCCCGCCCAAGCCGGCGACGCCAGCGCCGCCAAGCCCCTGCGCAGCCAGGCGCCCGCCATGCGCCGCATGCTCGCGGTAGCCCACAGCGAACGCGGCGCGTTGTCGGCGGGCGCGCGCCAGGCCGTCGCGGCGGCGGCGCTGCTGGCGCAGGCGGACACGGCCGTGCACCTGCTGGTGTTCGGCGATTGCCGCGACGATCCGGCCACGCTGGGAGCGGATGTGCTGATCCAGGCGCAAGCGCCCGCCGCCCATGCGCCCGATCTTGCCCTGGCCGCCCTGCTGGCGGAAATCGCCGGCGATCCGCCGCTGCACATCTTCATGTCCGACGAGGATCCCGACGACGCCGACCTGGGCAGGCGCCTGGCGGCGCACACCGGCTACGCGGCGGCAACGGGCGTGGTCTCGCTGAACGCCGGCGAAGCCTTGCGCATGGCGGGCCCGGCTCAGCTCGCCCGCTGCCCCCTGCCGCGCATCCTGCTGCTGGCCGCTGATGCCGTCGACGACGCCCTGCCCTGGGCTGGCCGTGGCGTGCGCCGCCAGATCCCCTGGCCGCAGGCGCCCTCGCACTATCGCGAACAGGCGCGCTTCAAGCTGGACGCCGCCGAGCTGGCATTGGAAGAGGCCGACCTGATCGTCTCCGCCGGCAACGGCGTGCGCGACCTGGAGAGCTTCCACGCATTGGCGGCGGCGCTCGGCGCCGCCGTCGGCGCCAGCCGCGTGCCGGTGGACGATGGCCGCTTTCCCCGTTCGCAGCAGATCGGCGCCACCGGCAGGACCGTCAGCGCCAGCCTGTACCTGGCATTCGGCATTTCCGGCGCGGTCCAGCACCTGCAAGGCATCAAGGATTGCCGGCATGTGATCGCCGTGAACCTCGACGCCAGCGCGCCGCTGATCAAGCGCGCCGACCTGAGCATCATCGACGACGTGCACAGCGTGACGCGGGCGCTGCTGGCCGAAGTCGCGCGGGCCCGCGAGGCCGTGCGCATTCCGCTGGAGACGCCCCATGGCTGAACCGCGCATCGCCGTCCTGGTATCGCTGGGGCGCCATCCCGTCAGCGGCGCCGTCCGCTGGAGCCGCAACGACGGCGCCGCGCTGGCGCTGGCCCGGCGCCTGGGCGGCACGTCCGTCGCCGTGCTGCACGCCGGCGATCCGGACGAGCCCGCGCTGCGCGGCTATCTGGCGCTGGGCGCGCCCTGCGTCCAGGCCATCGACGTGCCGCGCGACCTGGATGTGCTGGATCCCCTGGCCGCCCAGCTGCGCGACTACACCCTGGTCATCTGCGGCAGCCGCGGCGAATCCGGCATGGGCAGCGGCCTGCTGCCCTATCTGCTGGCGCACCGCCTGGGCCGTCCGCTGTTGCCGGACGTGCTGTCCGCCGAGCTGGCCGGCGGCTTGGTCCGGGCGCGGCAGTTCCTGCCCAAGGGCCGGCGCCGCGACATGGAAACGGACCTGCCCGCGCTGCTGGCCGTGCATCCCGGCGCACCGTTCGAGCCGCGCTATGCCTATGCGCGGGAACGCGCCGGACGCGTGCTGTCCATGCCGCCTCCCGCCCAGGCCGCGCCGCTGGCCGACGCCTGGCGCATCGAGCCGGCCGACGCGCGCCCGCGCAAGCTGGCCGCGCCCGAACGACGCTCCGGCCGCGACCGGCTGCTGGCCGCGACCGCCATGGCCAGCCGGGGCGGCGAAGTCATCCAGCACGGCACCCCGGAAGACAAAGCGCGCGCGGTGCTTGCCTATCTGCGCACTCACAACCTGGTTGATTACTGAGGTGGACCATGAACATCATCGCCCCGCTTTCCACATCCCGCCCGCGCGTGGACGACGCCCTGCGCGCCCTGATCGCCAACCGCGTTCCGGGCCACAGCCTGGACGCGCCGTTCTACCTCAGCCAGCAGGTCTTCGACCTGGACATGGAGGCGATCTTCGCCCGCCACTGGATCCATGTCGCGGTGGAGCCTGACATTCCCGAACCGGGCGACTACATCACCGTGGATATCGGCCGCCATTCGGTCGTCATCGTGCGCGACGACGACCGGCAGATCCGCGCCTTCCACAACGTCTGCCGTCATCGCGGTTCGCGCCTGTGCCAGGAACAGCAGGGCTCCGTCGGCAACCTGGTATGCCCTTATCACCAGTGGACCTATACGCTGGACGGCAAGCTGGCCTATGCCGAGCACATGGGCGCCGGCTTCGACAAGCGCGCACACGGACTCAAGCCCGTGCATGTGCAGAGCCTGGCCGGCATCCTCTTCATCTGCCTGGCGGACACGCCGCCGACCGACTTCTCACGGCTGCGCGACGAAGTCGAGCCCTATCTGCTGCCGCACAATCTTTACGACTGCAAGGTCGCCGCGCAGATCGACATCGTCGAGGACGGCAACTGGAAGCTCACCATGGAAAACAACCGCGAGTGCTATCACTGCGCAGCCAACCACCCCGAACTGACCATCTCGCTGTTCGAATACGGCTTCGGCTACCAGCCCTCCGCCGCCAACGCGCAACAGCTGGCCGACTTCGACGCGCTGTCGCAGCGCCTGGAATCCGAATGGCAGGCCGACGGACTGCCATCTTCCGAACTCGACTGCCTCGACGAGCGCATCAGCGGCTACCGCGTGCGACGCCTGCCGCTGGACCGCGCCGGCGAATCGGAGACCCTGGACGGTCGGGTGGCTTCGCGCAAACTGCTGGGCAATTTCCAGCGCGCCGACCTGGGCGGGCTGTCTTTCTGGACGCAACCCAACGGCTGGTTCCACTTCATGAGCGACCACATCGTCGCCTTCTCGGTGCTGCCGATCGCGCCCGAGAAGACGCTGGTGCGCACCACCTGGCTGGTGCACAAGGACGCGCGCGAACACGAGGATTACAACGTCGACAACCTGACGGCGGTCTGGCGCGCAACCAACAGCCAGGACCGCGCGCTGGTCGAGATATCGCAGCAGGGCGTGCGCAACCCGGCCTACCAGCCCGGCCCCTACTCTCCCCATGCCGAGGGCCTGGTGGAGAAATTCTGCAACTGGTATGTCGGCCGGCTGACGGCCTACTGCCTGGAATAATGCGCGGCCATGAACGTCCCCCAGACCGCCGCCCTGGCCGCCGCGCCGTCCATCGACGGCGCCACCCCGCTTCTGCATCAGCGTGAGTACTGGCGGCGCCTGCCTCCGCCCTGGAACAGCGAAGCCGAAGAGGCGCTGCTGTGCACCCACGTCCGCGCCGAGACGCACGACGTCAAGAGCTTCTTCTTCCGCTCGCCGGCCGGCCACGCCTTCGCCTTCATGCCCGGCCAGTTCCTGACGCTGGAGCTGGAGATCGGCGGCGCGCGGCTGAACCGCTGCTACACGATATCGTCGCCGCCGACCCAGCCGCACACGCTGTCCATCACCGTCAAGCGCGTGCCCGGCGGCCCGGTGTCGAACTGGCTGCACGATCACCTGAGCGCGGGCATGGCGGTGCGGACGCTGGGGCCGGCGGGCGTCTTCAGCAACGCGCTGCATCCGGCCGAACGCTACCTGTTCCTGTCCGCCGGCTCGGGCATCACCCCGCTGATGTCCATGGCGCGCACGCACCGCGACCTGTGCGACGACCGCGACATCGTCTTCGTCCACAGCGCCCGCACGCCCGACGACATCATCTTCGAACGCGAACTGGGCCTGCTGGCCTCGAACCTGTCGCGTTTCCGCGCCCACTTCGTCTGCGAGCAGCTCGGCCGCCGACCATCCTGGCACGGGCTGACCGGCCGGCTGAGCCTGCCCGCGCTGGCGCTCATGGCGCCCGATTTCCTCGATCGCACCGTGTTCACCTGCGGACCGGCGCCCTATATGCGCGCGGCGCGCGACATGCTGGCCCAGGCCGGCCTGGACATGAGCCGCTATCACGAAGAGAGCTTCTCCTTCGACGAACAGCCGCCCGCGCCGGCCCCGGAAGCGCGCGCGCCATCCGCCGGCGCCGGCTTCACCGTGCGGTTCGAGCGCAGCCAGCGCAGCCTGAGCTGCGAAGCGGATCAGACCGTGCTGGACGCCGCGCGCGCCGCCGGCTTGCGGCTGCCGTCCTCGTGCACGCAGGGCATGTGCGGCACCTGCAAGGTCAGGCTGCTGTCCGGCGAGGTCGACATGCGCCATCAGGGCGGCATCCGGCAGCGGGAGATCGACCAGGGCATGGTGCTGCTGTGCTGCAGCCGCCCCCTGAGCGACCTGGTCATCGAGAAATGAACCCTGGCGCCGCGCGAAGCATCAGGCAGGCGCTGTTTCCACGAACGGTTTCGATAGGACAACCCTGATTTCCCCCCTGAAACAGCAGCACAGCTCCACGCAAACGCGATAACGGCCGATACTGAGCAGCACTTTCGGTCGTCATGCTGGACTGCCGGCGCTTACCCGCCGGCAACAGGCCCGGTCCGGCGCCTGCCCGCGAGGGCGACGCCAGCCGGATGTTTGCTTGGCCTTGAACGAGGTCGATACGCATGCATCCCCAACCCCATCCGGACACCCCGGTTTCCAGCCGGCCCCTGCCCGTCCAGCCCGATCCGCCCGACGCGGCGCACAGCCATTTCGGCTTCCTGCTGCTGCCCGACTTCTCGATGATCGCCTTCGTCAACGCCATCGAGGCGATGCGGATGGCCAACTATGTCAGCCGGCGTCCGCTGTATCGCTGGACGGTGCTGACGCCCGACGGCGCGCCCGCCACGGCCAGCAACGGCCTGCCCATCACGCCCACCGCGAGCCTGGACGACACGCCGGCCATGGAGACCCTGTTCGTCTGCGGCGGCATCGAGGTCAGGCGCCACATCAACGGCGCGCTGGTCCGGGCGCTGACGCGGCTGGCGCGCCTGGGCATGACGCTGGGCAGCCTCTGTACCGGCAGCTATGCGCTGGTCAAGGCCGGCCTGATGAACGGCTACCGCTGCGCCGTGCATTGGGAAAACCTGTCGTCGCTACGAGAGGAATTCTCGGCCGTGGCATTCACCGAGGACCTGTTCGTGACCGACCGCGACCGCATCACCTGTTCGGGCGGCACCGCGCCGCTCTACCTTATGCTGGATCTCATGGCGCGGCGCTACGGCGACGCGGTGGCCGCCGGCGTGTCGGAACAGTTCATCCTGGACCGTATCCGCAGCGCCACCGAAAAACAGCACATCCCGATGGCCGCCCGCATCGGCGTCAACCGGCGCGAACTGGTGAACACGGCGCAGCTCATGGAAGCGCACATCGAAGACCCGCTGAGTTTCGACCAGATCGCGGAGAGCGTGGGGCTGTCGCAGCGGCAATTGCAGCGCATGTTCAAGAAATACCTGAACATCTCGCCCACCCGCTATTACCTGTGGCTGCGGCTGCGCCGCGCTCGCGAACTGCTGCTGCAGACGGACATGTCGGTGATGAGCGTCACGGTGGCCTGCGGCTTCCAGTCGCCCTGTCATTTCAGCAAGGCATATCGTTCGCAGTTCGGACATCCGCCGAACAGCGAACGCCGGCGCGCGCGGGCCTGACGTGGCG
>NZ_JCBANG010000085.1:0-28690 GCF_059760905.1 Achromobacter sp. 1011811831 | reverse complement strand
GCGCGGTCCGGGCCTGAAGGCCGGGCCGCGCCGGTGTGGCGCGCCGGATCAGGCCGTGGCGGCCATCTCCAGCACTTCGTCGTCGACCGGCGTGGCCTGGCCGTCGCGCAGCTTTTGCAGATGATCGGCCAGCTCGGCGATGGTCAGCGCCACCAGGCCGTGCTGGGCGGCGTAGCGCTCCAGCGCGGCGCCGCGCATCATGGTGCCGTCGGCGTTCATCAGTTCGCACAGCACGCCGGCCGGACGCAGGCCCGCCAGCACGGCCAGGTCGACCGAGCCTTCGGTGTGGCCGCGGCGGGTCAGCACGCCGCCGGGCTGGGCGCGCAGCGGGAACACGTGGCCGGGGCTGACGATGTCGCCGGGTTGGCCGGTGGGCGAGACGGCGGCGCGGATGGTGGTGACCCGGTCGGCCGCCGACACGCCGGTGCTCACGCCTTCGCGGGCCTCGATCGACACGGTGAAGGCGGTGGCGTGGCGGCTTTCGTTCTTCTGCACCATGGGCGGCAGGCCCAGGCGGTCCAGCGCCTCGCCGGGCAGGCACAGGCAGACGATGCCGCTGCCGTCGCGGATCAGCTGCGCCATGACGGGCACGGTGAGCTTGTCGGCGGCGACGATCAGGTCGGCCTCGTTCTCGCGGTCGAAGTCGTCCATCAGGATGACGGGACGGCCCAGGCGCAGGTGATGCAGGGCGCGCTGCAAGCGGGCCTCGAACGGCTGGGAAGCCAGGCTGGGAAGGGATTGCTGCGGATTGGTAGTGGACATGTGAAACGCTCTCGCGGAAAAAGTGGGCGAAAAACGTTTCAGGGCTATGCGACAGCCGAACAGAAAACCGCTGGCCGGACGCAAGCGCCCGGGCAACCGAGTATGTGCCGGCACATCTTCTCTCATCCGGACTATGACCGTCGGCCCTGGCATCTCACCAGGTCTGCTGACCCCGGCGTTCCTGGGGAACACCGGGCGCTCGCGGGCTCGCCACATTGCGTGGCATACCGCCGGTGGGGAATTTCGCCCCGCCCTGAAGACGTACTGCATGTCGTGTTAACGACCGGCTGATTGTACGCCTGCCGGGGCGGGACGGGGCAATACGCCTGCCGCCGGTGGGGTTTCAGGCGGGGGACGGAACCGGCGCGGTCTTGTGCGTGGCGCGGCGCTTGGCGGCGGGGGACTTGGACTGGGCTGCTTCCGGCTGGGCAGTGGCTTCGGCCGGCTTGCGGGCGGGTTTCCGCGCCGGCTTGGTGGCGGCCTGGCCGTTCGCTTGCGCGGGCGCGTCCTGCTTGGCTGCGGGTTTGGCGTCCGGCTTTGCGTCCAACAGTGCGTCCTGTTTGGCGCCCGGCTTCACCGCTTGCTTCGAACCGCCCCGTTTTTTCGTGGGCGCGTCCGCGCTCTTGGCCACGGGCTGCGCCTCGGCCTGCCTGGCCTCGGCCAGCTTCTTCTGCGCCTTCTTCTTCTGCTTGTCCGACAGCGCCAGCATGGTGCCGCGGCACGGCGGCGTGCCGCAGAGGCAGCGGTAGCCGTCGCGCAGCGCCTTGGTGATGCGGCCGTCCAGCACCAGGCCATAGTCGTAGGACAGCTCTTCGCCGCGCGCGATGTCGCGCACGGCCACGATGTAGACGCGCTTGCCGTGCTTGCCTTCCTGCGCCTCGCAGTTGGGTTCGCAGGAATGGTTGATCCAGCGGGCGTCGTTGCCCTCGTCGCCGCCGTCGATCACGCGGCCCGAGCTGAGGGCGAAGAAGAAGGTGTGGAACGGATCGTCCGGATTGGTCGGATGGCGGCGGTCCGCTACCTTGGCGCTGATGCGCTGGCCGCCGTATTCAATGATGCGCGTGCCCGCGGGGATCTTGCGCGCGGCGAAGACGCCGTTGCCGTGCAGCTTGGAGCGGCGGACGGCGTGCCAGGGCTTGATGGGGGTGTCTTCGGAGGCGGTGGTCATGGGGCTGCGGGCCTTTGGGGGCGATGAAACGAAACAGAATTATATCGGCGCGTCCATGACCGTTTGACAGGCGTATAGTGAGCGCGCCGCGTATCCGCTTTCCGGTTTTCCTTTCCGGTTCCTCTTTCCGTCTCGCCTTTCCTTCCCACCCCATCATGATCGTCCGTCCGCGTCCTTCCGCGCTGGCCCTGTTCTTCATTCTGCGCGGCTCCATCATTCCGCGCATCTTCAGCCGCATTCTCGTCATCACCCTGCTGGCCGGCCTGGTCGTGTGGATGTACCACGACCGCATGTTCTCGCCCGCCCACCTGTCCGCCGTGCCCTTCTCGCTGTTCGGCCTGGCGCTGTCGGTCTTCATGGGTTTCCGCAACAACGTCTGCTACGACCGCTGGTGGGAAGCGCGCAAGCAATGGGGCGATCTCATCGTCCAGTGCCGCAGCCTGGCCCGCGAAAGCGCGGTGCTGCTGGCCGCCAGCACCGCCAACCCGGTGCAGGAACGCATCGTGCGCCGCTGCATTGGCTTCGCCTACGCGCTGGCCGCGCGCCTGCGCGACGAGGACGCCCTGGCCGCCGCCCGGCCCTGGGTGCAGCTGGACGAGGCCGAAACCCTGGCCGGCTGCCGCAACGTGCCGGACGCGCTGCTGCTGGCCATCAATCGCGACCTGGCCGCCTGTCTGCGGCGCGGCGAGCTGACCGACATCCTCTACCAGGCCCTGACCCAGCGCGCCGCCGCCTGCGCCGCCATCCAGGCCGCCTGCGAGCGCATCAAGTTCACGCCCTCGCCCTTCGCCTATTCGCTGCTGCTGCACCGCACCGCCTGGCTGTTCTGCCTGCTGCTGCCCTTCGGGCTGGTGGGCGCGCTGGAATACCTGACCCCGGTGGCGGTCACCATCATCGCCTACACCTTCTTCGGCCTGGACGCGCTGGGCGACGAACTGGAAGATCCCTTCGGCAAGGACGAGAACGACCTGCCCCTGTCCGCGCTGGCGCGCGTCATCGAGATCGACCTGCTGGAAGGTCTGGGTGTGCGGCCGCTGCCGGAGCCGGCGGTGCCGGTGGATTATGTGTTGAGGTAGGGGGGGCGGGGATGCCGCGAATTTGCGGGGACCCACAATAGATTGGGTTCAGTTGCCCGGCTACAGTGAGCACAGGCGCCTCGTGAAATGGCATGGCGCTTCGATGCGGCATGCTGTTTGGGAGACCTACGCTGTGATGGATCACGACGAATGCAAGGCTCATACCTCTGCCGAGACTACTTGCGCGAGTAGCGAACGCCCTATTCTGGCACCTGCGACCAGCGACAGCGGCATGCAAGAAACACGGCATCTGCTCAGTACGAAAGCCAACGCCAAGCGCCTGCGAAAATCCATTGCGAATTTGCGGGCCGGAAGACTCCTGATGTTCGGTATCCGAAAACCGGGTCGCACCTGAACTGAATGGCCAGGGCCTACGCCTGGTTTGCACGAACCTAGGGGGTTGCCGCGCCCGTCAGCGGCAGCATCGTCTCCTTCAAGCGCCGCAGCACGAAGCAAGACTTGCTGTGTCGGATCCCCGGTATCCGGTACAGCTGTTCGCGCAGCAGGCGCTCGTAGTCCCGCGTGTCGCGCACGGCGATGCGGATGTAATAGTCGTAGTCGCCCGACACCAGGAAGGCCTCCAGCACCTCCGGAATCTGGGCCAGGGCGCGGCCGAATTCGTACAGGGTTTCCTCGCTGTGGCTTTCCAGCGTGACGTGCACGATCACCGTGTCCATGAAGCCCAGGCTGGCCGGGTCGATGTCCACCGTGTAGCCGCGGATCACCCCGGCGCTTTCCATGCGCTTGATCCGGTTCCAGCAGGGCGTGGACGACAGGCCCACGGCCGCGCCGATGTCGTTGAGGCTGGCGCGCGCGTTCTGCTGCAGCACCTTCAGAATGGCCAGGTCGAACTTGTCCAGGTTCATTTTCTTCAAATCCTCCATGTTGAAGATGAATTTACTCCGTATGGCCGTTATCTGTGGAAAAGAAGATAAAAATTCTTCCCATCCACGAATAAGATAGTCAGCATGAACGATCGCCTCCACTCCGCCGCCCTTGCCGTCCTGCCGGACGCCGATTCCACCGCCTCGCGCCCGGCCGCCGGCCCCGCCGCCAACGGCGCCCGGATCCTGTTGGAAACGCTGATTGCGCATGGGGTGGACACGATTTTTGGCTACCCCGGCGGCGCCGTGTTGCCGCTGTACGACGCGCTTTACGCCGAGCCGCGCCTGCGCCATGTGCTGGTGCGCCACGAGCAGGCCGCCGTCCATGCCGCCGAGGGCTATGCCCGCAGTACCGGCCGCACCGGCGTGGTCTTCGTGACGTCCGGCCCGGGCATGGCCAACACCACCTCCGGCCTGCTGGACGCCATGTGCGATTCGATCCCGGTGCTGTGCATCAGCGGCCAGGTGGCCACGGCCGCGATCGGCACCGACGCCTTCCAGGAATGCGACGCCATCGGCATCTCGCGCTCGGTGACCAAGTGGAACACCCAGGTCCGCGCGGTGGACGACGTGGCCGCCGTGGTGAGCCGCGCCTTCGAACTGACGCGCCAGGGCCGGCCCGGCCCGGTGCTGCTGGATTTCCCCAAGGACGTGCAGCTGGCCGTGCCGCATGACGCCGACATTGACGTGCCGGCCGTGCCCTCGCAGCAGAAGCTGGCCGCGCTGCGCGCGCGCCGTCAGGCCGGCAAGCTGGCGCCCAAGCTGCCGCAGTCGGCCGTGCGCCGCGCCGCCGCGCTGATCGCGCAGGCCAGGCGTCCTATTTTCTATGGCGGCGGCGGACTGGTTAACGCCGGCCCCGAGGCTTGCGCCGCCTTCACTGAGCTGGTGCGCCACACCGGCGCGCCCTGCACGCTGACGCTGATGGGCCTGGGCGCCTTTCCCGCGTCCAGCGCGCAGTTCGTCGGCATGCTGGGCATGCATGGCACGGTCGAGGCCAACCTCGCCATGCACAACGCCGACCTGGTGGTCTGCATCGGCGCGCGTTTCGACGACCGCATCACCGGCAAGCTCTCGGAATTCTGTCCCCACGCGCGCAAGATCCACATCGACATCGACCCCGCCTCGATCAACAAGGTCGTGCGCGTGGACGTGGCGCTGGTCGGCGACTGCCTGCCGCTGGTGCAGGCGCTGCGCGCCGAGCTGGGCGACGCGCCGCTGGACCCGGCGCGGCTCGCGCCCTGGTGGGACCGCATCGCTACCTGGCGCGCCCGGGACTGCCTGGGCTACACGCCCTCGGCCGAGTCCATCCTGCCGCAGCACCTGATGGCGCGTCTGAACGCCGCGCTGGACGGCCGCGACGCCGTCGTCTCCACCGACGTGGGCCAGCACCAGATGTGGGCCGCGCAGTACCTGCGCTTCGACCAGCCCAACCGCTGGCTGACCTCGGGCGGCGCCGGCACCATGGGCTACGGGGTGCCCGCCGCCATCGGCGCGCAGATCGCGCACCCGGACAAGACCGTGGTCTGCGTCAGCGGCGACGCGTCCGTGCTGATGAACATCCAGGAACTGTCCACCGCCATGCAGCACCAGACGCCGGTCAAGGTCGTGCTGTGCAACAATGGCTACATGGGCATGGTGCGGCAATGGCAGGAGCTGATCCACGGCGGCCGCTACAGCCACAGCTACAACGCCTCGCTGCCCGACTTCGTGGCGCTGGCGCGCGCCTTCGGCTGGGGCGCGGCGCGCGTGGACGATCCGGCCCAGCTGGACGCCGCGCTGGCAGAATGCCTGGCCCACGACGGCCCCTACTTCCTGGACGTGGCGGTGGCCGCGCAGGAAAACTGCTTCCCCATGATGCCCGCCGGCCACGGCCACCAGCGCATGATGCTGGCCGAAGGCGTCTGGTACCAGGACGAGACGAGCTGAGGTGGGAGCGGGAGTGGGAGTGTCCTTCCGCTGGGCCGCCCCGAGGAAGGACAGCCCCCTTGGGGGGCAGCAAGCGCGTAGCGCGCGGCGTGGGGGCCTTCCCCTCGCTGGGCCGCCCCGAGGAAGGACGGCCCCCTTGGGGGGCAGCAAGCGCGTAGCGCGTTTCCTTAGAACTGGATCGACAGTCCGCCGTCCACCACCAGCACGTGTCCGTTGACATAGGACGCGGCGCGCGAGGCCAGGAACACGGCGGCGCCGGCGATTTCCTCCGGCTCGCCCCAGCGGCCCGTCGGATTGCGCGCCGCGACGCGCGGGCCGACCGAGGGGTCGGCAATCATCGCGGCATTGGTCTCGGTGGCGAAGGTGCCCGGCGCGATGGCGTTGCTGGTGATGCCGCGCCCGCCGAACTCCGCCGCCAGCGCCCGCATTCGCCCACCACGGACGTGATGGCGATCAGCCGGCCGCCGCCCTGGCGCACCATGCGCTCGGCCGCCAGCTTGGACAGCAGCAGGCCGGCCACCAGGTCGGTGTCGATCAATTCGCGGATCTCGGCGGGCGTGGTGTCGGCCAGCGTCTTTCGGTTGCGCGCGCCCACGTTGTTGACCAGGATGTCCAGCCGGCCATGCTCGGCGTCGATGCGGGCGAAAGCCTGCGCCATGGCGGCATCGTCGGCCACGTCGAAGGCCAACGCATGCGCGTCCAGTCCGTCGCGCCTGAGCGCGTCGGCGGCCGCCTCGGCCGCGGCGGCATTGCGGCCGTTGATCAGCACGCGCGCGCCACAGCCGGCCAGCGCCCGCGCGATGCACAGGCCCAGCCCACGGGCCGACCCGGTCACCAGCGCGACCTGGCCGCCGAGTTCGAAGTTGCGCAGATAAGGCAGGGTATTCATGTCATTCGCCTATGGCTGGGAACGGGAACCGGGAAGGAAACGGCGTGCTTGTTGGATCGCAGGCTCGTCCCGACCGGGGCCGCGCGGATCCGGCTTCGCCGGTCCGCAGCGGCGCCCCCTTGAGGGGGGGAGGCGCGCAGCGCCTCGGGGGTGGGCCTGATCATTCGCGGAACTCGGGAGCCCAGTGCAGCAGCCGCCGCTCCAGCCACGTCACGCAATACACCAGCGCGATCCCCACCAGCGACAGCAGCGTGACCGCGGCGAACATGTCGGTGGCGTTGAGCGTGGCCAGCGCGGTGATCATCAGGTAGCCCATGCCGGTGGTGGAGCCGACGAACTCGGCCAGCACCACGCCGATCAGCGCGAAGCTGATGGCGTTGGGCAGTGCGGCGAAGGTCCAGGCCGCCGCGGTGGGCACGCGCACGCGCCACAGGATCTGGCGCGGCGAGCCGCCCAGCGTGCGGCAGAAGTCCACCAGCTCGCGCTCCACGCTGCGCCCGCCCTTGTAGGTGTTGAAGAACACCAGGAAGAACACCACGAACCAGGACGTGACCACCTTGGACGCCAGCCCCAGCCCGAAGAACATGGTGATGAGCGGCACGAAGGCGATGCGCGGCATGGAATTGAAGGCCACGATATAGGGATTGAACACATCGGCCAGGAAGCGGCTGCGGCTGAGCGTCATGCCCACCAGGAAGCCGCTGCCCACGCCCACGGCCAGCCCGATCAGCGTGGCCTGCAGCGTTAGCCACAGATGCGGCCAGACCGAGCGCGGGCCGGGTTGCAGCCATTCCCACAGCCGCACGGCCACGCGCGAGGGCTGGCTGATGAAGAAGGGATCGAACAGGGTGTTCTGCGTGAACCAGGGGATGCGCGTCAGCGTTTCCCAGGCGCCCAGGATCACGGCCAGGATCAGCACCTGCCACAGCGTGACGCGGACGCGGCGGGCGATGGCGGCGCGGCGGTCCAGGCGCAGCTGGTCCTGCAGCGCGTGGGCGGATTCATGGCGGGGAGTCGTCGCGGAAGTCATGGCGTCCGGTCTCAGGCGGCGGCGCGGAACTGCTGGCCCAGCACGCTCCACAGGCTTTGCACGTGGGCGGTGAACTGCGGCGTCTCGCGCAGCGTGAACACGTCGCGCGGATGCGAGATGGCGATGCGCTCGTCCAGCAGCACGCGGCTGGGCGGGCCGGACAGCACCACGACGCGGTCCGACAGCGTGATGGCCTCGTCCAGGTCGTGCGTCACCATTACGATGGTCTGGCCCAGCTTGCGCCAGATCTCGATCAGCTCGCGGTGCAGGTGCGTCTTGGTGTGCGTGTCCAGCGCGCCGAAGGGCTCGTCCAGCAGCAGGATGCGCGGTTCCACCGCCAGGCTCATCAACAGCGCCACGCGCCGCCGCATGCCGCCCGAGAGCTGGTGCGGATAGGCGTCGGCGAAGTCCGCCAGATGGCCCAGCTCCAGCAGCTCGGCCACGCGGCTGGCGATCCGTTCGGGCGCCACGCCCTGGAACTTCAGGCCCAGGGCCACGTTCTTGCGGACGCTGAACCAGGGCAGCAGCGTGTCCTTCTGGAAGATGTAGCCCAGCCGGGGCGGCACCTGGCCGTTGACGACCTGGCCGTCCACGCGGATCTCGCCGGCGGTGGGCGGCAGGAAGCCCGCGATCATGTTCAGCAGCGTGCTCTTGCCACAGCCCGAGGGGCCGACGATGGACACGAACTCGCCCGCGCCGATGGCCAGGCTGACCTCGCCCACCGCATGCGTGACGCCCTGGCGCGTGGGGTACGCCTTGCCAACCCGGTCCAGCTCGATCATTACAGGCCCCGGGCGCGGCGCACGAAGCTCATGTCGACGCAGCGCGAGTACGGCACGGTCTTGAGTTCGTCGTTCGAGAACTGGCGGCCGTCGCCCATGATGGCGCTCATGCGCTGGTAGGCGTCCTCGGTGATGATGTTGTCCGACAGGAACACGGTCTGCTTGTAGACGCCCAGCGTCTTCTCGATGGCGCTCTTGGGGAAAGCGCTGAGATAGTCGTCGTAGATCGCCTCGGTGATGGCGGCGGCGTCATGGGCGCCGATGAAATCCTGCGCCTTGACCAGCGCGCCGACGAAGGCCTGCACCGTTTCGGGGCGCTTCTGGATGGTGTCGGCCAGCGTCAGCGCGGCGATGCCGGGCACGTCTCCGCCCATGAACTCGTTCCACGAGGCCTCGGTGGTGGCGTCGAAGATCGGCGCGCCCCAGCCTTCCTGGCGGGCTTGCTCCATCATCGACATGGTGGCCATGCTGGCCGAGACCGAGCCGGTCTTGAGCGCGCCCAGCATGGTGGCCAGGTCGCCCAGCGGGCGGATGTCCACCTTGTCGGCCACGCCGGCCTTCTGCATCAGGTACAGCGCCATCAGCCAGGTGCTGGACTGCGGCTGGGTCGCGCCCACGCGCTTGCCGGCCAGGTCTTTCAGCGACGTGATCTTGCCGCTGTCGTAGTCCTCGCGCCGCACGATCACGTTGGCGTAGGTCAGTTTGCGGTCGAAGCCGAACACCAGCGTGGCCGGCTTGCCGGCCAGCGTCAGCGCGGGCGCGGCGGTGGCGGCGGTGGCGCCGAAGACGATCTGGCCGGCGGCCAGCAGCTGGTTGGTGCGCGGGCCGCTCTGGGAATTCAGGTACTCGACCTCCAGCCCGGCCTCGCCGAAATAGCCGCGCTTGAGCGCCACGTAGCCGGCCGCGAAGAAGGGATCGATGCTGCCCTGTCCGTAGACCACGCGGCCGAGCTTGGGCTGGGCCAGCGCCACGCGGCCCTCGATCAGGCTGAGGCCGGCCAGCGCGCCGGCGGCGGTCAGGATGCGGCGGCGGGCGGGGGAGCGGGGGCTTGCGGTCATGTCGTCCTCTTCGGTCGTGTGCGGTACAGCGGGGTAAACAATACCGCAATACGGCGGCGTTCCGGGCGTTTGGCGCTTGCCGTAATCGAAAGGCCGTCAATGAAAAACGCCCGGTCTCCCGGGCGTTCCTCAACGGCTGCCGATCGTTCCGGTTCAGGCCGCGGTCTTCTTGGCCGTTTTCTTGGCGGCGGTCTTGGTCGCGGTCTTCTTCACCGCAGCCTTCTTGGCCGGGGCTTTCTTGGCGGCCGTTTTCGTGGCCGTCTTGGTGGCTGTCTTGGTCGCCGCCGTCTTGCTGGCCGTCTTGGCCGGCGCGCGGCCCGGCTTTTCAGGACGGGGCTCGAACTCGAAGCCGATCTTGCCGTCGGGCTGGCGCACCAGGAAGGCCTTGAACTTGCGGTTGGTGCGGCTGGAGACGAAGCCGTCGAGCAGGCCGGTGCGGCCCTCGGTCAGCAGCTTTTCCATTTGCTCGCGCGAGATTTCCTGCTGCAGGATGACCTTGCCCGAACGGAAATCGCAGGTCCTGGCCGGACCCACGGACTTCTCGCAGACATAGCTCATGCCGTGCTCGAACACGCGCGACGAGCACTTGGGGCAGGCGCCGACCGGCGTGTGGCCGGAGAAGTCCACGGCTTCGGCGTCGTCCTCGTCGTTCTGGCCGAAGTCGAATTCCAGCTTGTACTCGTCGCTGATGCGCAGGATGGCGGCGAAGGGCCGGCCCATCTTGCTGATGAAGCCTTGCAGCGGGCCGATCTCGCGCTTGGCCAGCAGCTCCTCGACTTCCGGCAGCTCGAAGGTGCGTCCGCCCGGGTGCTTGCCGATCGAGAAATCGCAGCTGGTGCAGGCAAAGCGCCGGTAGTTTTCCTTGACCACGGCGCCGCACTTCGGGCAGGGCGTGCGCAGCGTGGCGTAGTCGCCCGGCACCGTGTCGCGCTCGTATTCCTTGGCGCGCTTGACGATGACCTGGGTCATCTGCGCGATTTCGCGCATGAACGCCTCGCGGCCCAGGCCGCCCTGCTCGATCTGCTTGAGCTTGTGTTCCCATTCGCCGGTGAGTTCGGGCGAGGTCAGTTCGGTCACGTCCAGGCCGGACAGCAGCGTCATCAGCTGGCGCGCCTTGGCGGTGGGCACCAGGTCGCGGCCTTCGCGGCGCAGGTAGCTTTCGTTGAGCAGGCCTTCGATGATGGCCGCGCGCGTGGCCGGCGTGCCCAGGCCGCGCTCGGACATGGCTTCGCGCAGCTCTTCGTCGTCGACCAGCTTGCCCGCGCCTTCCATGGCCGACAGCAGCGTGCCTTCGTTGTAGCGCGCGGGCGGCTTGGTGGTCAGGCCCACGGCTTCGACGTCCTCGGTGCGCACGGTCTCGCCGTCGGCCACCGGCACCAGGTTGGCGTCCTCGCCCTGGGCTTCCTTGCCGTAGACGGCCAGCCAGCCGGGGGCGACCAGCACCTTGCCGTCGGTGCGGAAGCGATGGCCCTGCACCTCGGTCATGCGGGTGGTGACGCGGTATTCGGCGGCGGGGAAGAACACCGCCAGGAAGCGCTTGAGCACCAGGTCGTACAGCTTGCCCTCGGCCTCGCTCAGGTCATGCGGGATCTGCAGCGTGGGGATGATGGCAAAGTGGTCCGACACCTTCTTGTTGTCGAAGATGCGGCGGTTGGGCTTGACCCAGCCCTCGCCGACCACGGTGCCGGCATGGCGCGCCAGGCCGCCGACGGCGTTCGAGCCGCCCTGCGCCAGCGCGCGCATGGTTTCCTTGACCGTGTTCAGGTAGTCCTCGGGCAGGTAGCGCGAGTCGGTACGCGGGTAGGTCAGCGCCTTGTGGCGTTCGTACAGGGTCTGGGCCAGCGCCAGCGTGGTCTTGGCCGAGAAGCCGAAGCGGCCGTTGGCCTCGCGCTGCAGCGAGGTCAGGTCGTACAGGGCCGGCGACATCTGGGTCGACGGCTTGGATTCCTCGGTCACGCTGCCGGGCTGTTCGCGGCAGGCCGCCACCACGCTCTGGGCGGCGGCTTGCGACCACAGGCGCGATTCGCGCTTTTCCGGGTCGCGCTCGTCCTTCTTGAAGTCCGGGTCGATCCAGCGGCCTTCGTACAGGCCGGCGGCGGCCACGAACTGGGCGCGCACTTCCCAGTAGTCGCGCGGCACGAAGGCGCGGATGCGTTCCTCGCGCTCGGCCACGATGGCCAGCGTGGGCGTCTGCACCCGGCCGACCGGCGTCTTGAAGAAGCCGCCGTCCTTGCTGTTGAAGGCGGTCATGGCGCGCGTGCCGTTGATGCCGACCAGCCAGTCGGCCTCGGCGCGCGAGCGCGCGGCCGCTTCCAGCGGCTTGAGCTGGACGTCGTCGCGCAGGTTGGCGAAGGCCTCGCGGATCGCGGCCTGGGTCATGGACTGCAGCCACAGGCGCTGGATCGGCTTTTTCACGCCGGCATACTGAATGATGTAGCGGAAGATCAGTTCGCCCTCGCGCCCGGCGTCACAGGCGTTGATGATGGCGTCCACGTCCTTGCGCTTGGCCAGGCGGACCAGCAGTTTCAGGCGTTCGGCTGATTTCTTGTCCGTGGGGCCCAGCTCGAATTCAGGCGGAATGACGGGCAGGTGCGTGAAGCTCCACTTCCCTTTGACAGGATCGTTGGGCGCGACCAGGCTCAGCAAATGGCCGATGCTGGAAGCCAGTACGTAACGTTCGCTTTCAAAATAGTCGCCCTCGCGCGCGAAGCCTCCCAAGGCGCGTGATATATCAAGGGCCACCGAGGGCTTCTCGGCAATAATCAGCGTTTTATTCATGTGTATCCAGTGGCGGCGGACCCGCCTTAGTAGCGCGGATAATAAGATCGGAGATTCTCGACATGCAAGTCGGCACTGAAAGGCAAGCGGGATCCGAACTGCACGCTTGGCGTCAATTCCTGGCGCGAAGCACCCTCTGGCTGGGCGTTTTGCTGCTGGGCAGCGCCGCCATTTGCTGGGTCGCGGCCAACTGGCAGGACATGAGCAAGGTCCAGCGATTCGCCGGCGCCCAGGCCCTGTTGGCCGTCTGCGCGCTGGCCGCCGCCTGGGCCGGATTGCGCCTGCGGACCGCCGCCGGCGCGCGCGGCGCCATCCCCGGCGCCCTGCTGGCGCTGGCCGGCATCCTGCTGGGCGCCCTGCTCGCGTTGCTGGGCCAAACATACCAGACCGGCGCCGATACCTGGGAACTGTTCGCCTGGTGGGCCGTGCTGCTGCTGCCCTGGGCGCTGGCCGCGGCCAGCCAGGCGGTCTGGCTGCTGTGGACCCTGGTCGTCAACGTGGCCATGGTCCTGTGGCTGGGCGAGCGGGTCTTCAGCTGGTGGGGACTCCTGGGCGCGACGTACCTGCCCGCCCTGATCGTGGCCGGCCTGAACCTGGTGATACTGGCGGCCTGGGAACTGGCCGCGCGCCGCTGGCGCGCCAGCACCCTGGTCGGTCCGCGCCTGCTGGCCGCGCTGGCCATCGGCGCGCTGGTGATGTCGACGATGTACACCGACCTCTTTATCGGCCGCAGCTACGGCAGCACGACTGGCAGCATCGCCTGGCTGGCGGTCACGCTGGGCCTGGGTTTCTATTATCAGAAGGTGCGCCGCGACCTGGTCATCCTGGCCATGCTGGCCGCCGGCGTGATCTGCGTCTCCCTGCGGGTCGTGGGGGAATGGCTGCTGCGGCTGGAGCCCGGCGCCTGGGCGGCGCTGCCCCTGGCCGCCCTGCTCATGGCCGAGGCGGTCTGGGCCGCGCGCTGGCTGCGCGGGCTGGCCGCCGAGGGCAAGACGGCCGCGCCGGCGGCCGATGCCGAGCCCGCCAGCGCCTCGGCCGGCAATCCCGTGGACCCGGCCCCGGCCGGCGAGCCGGTGGCCCAGGTCGCCCCGCCCGCGACGCCCGCCGCCGATGCGCCCTGGTACGTGCAATGCCTGCTCGGCCTGAGCGCCTGGCTGGCGACGCTGCTGCTGCTGTTGTTCATCGGCGTGTCCCAGATCGTCAGCACGCAGGAAGGCGCGCTGGTCGCCGGGCTGGTGCTGTGCGCGGCCGGCGTGGCGGTGCTGCGCAGCGAGGCCGGCCCGTTCTGGCGGCAATGCGGCACGGCGATGGCCTTCGCTGGCGAGCTGCTGGTCATTTTCGGAATATCAGACTCCGCGTCATTCACCAACGCCTGCCTGTTCGTGCTGGCGCTGGCCGTGGCGGTGTATGTGCTGGGTACCGATCTCATCCTGCGCTTCCTCAGCGGCCTGCTGATCGCGGGCGCCGCCGCCGGGCTGATCTGGCGCGGCCTGTCGCCCGAGCTGGTGGACGAGAACCTGTTCGACGCCCTGTGGCGCTTCGATTCCGCGCGCGCCGCCTTCCTGTGGCTGCCTATCGCCGTGACCGGCGCCTGGGGCGCGGCGGTGGCGTTCAGCCTGAGCCGCCGTGATGCCAGCCCGCGCGCCCGCGCGCTGGCGCCGCTGGCCTGGGCCTTCCTGCTGTCGGTGCAGTGCATGGTGTGGCTGGCCGGCGGCATTTCCGCCCAGCAGCTGCCGGCCATGTGGGCGGTCAACCCGCGTTCGGCCGTGCTGGTGGTCGCCGGCGCCCTGCTGCCGGCCGCCACGGCGCTGTCCGTGCTGTGGCCGCGCCGCCGCGTGCTGACGGCCGGCCTGCTGTGGGGCGTGCCGCTGGCGCTGCTGATCCTGGCGCTGTTCTGGCTGCCCAGCCCCGGCGTGGGTTTCGCGCTGGCCTGGCTGTTGCTGGGCTTCGGCCTGGGCCTGCGCAGCCTGACCGTGTTCGGCGTCGGCAGCCTGCTGGTCTACCTGGGCGTCTATTACTACCAGCTGGAAGTGCCGCTGCTGCAAAAGGCCGTCTGGCTGGGCGGCGGCGCCCTGCTGCTGTTCTTCCTGCGCGTCATGGTGTGGCTGGTGCCGCGCCTGATGCGCACCCGCGAGGACGGCCCGCGCGCCATCCTGCCGCCGGTCTCGGCGGCGCTGCGCTGGCGCACGGTGGGCGTGCTGGGCGGGCTGGCCCTGGTGCTGGCCGTGGCCAACGGCAGCATCTGGCAGCGCGAGCAGCTGCTGGGCAGCGGCCGCGTCGTGATCCTGGAGCTGGCGCCGGTGGACCCGCGCTCGCTGATGCAGGGCGACTACATGGCGCTGACCTTCGCCGCCGGCCGCGAGGTCACGCGCTTGCGCAAGGACGGCTCGCGCGACCCGGCCCTGACCCAGGACGAGGTGCTCAACTACGAGCCGGACGGCTACCTGGTGCTGGCGCAGGACGAGCGCGGCGTGGGCAAGGTCCTGCGCATCCAGCCCGGCACCCAGCCGCGCGTCGATGGCGAGGTGCCGCTGCGCTACCGCGTGCGCGATCACAGCGTGCGCATCGTCACCAATGCGTATTTCTTCCCCGAAGGCCAGGCCAAGCGCTATGAAGTCGCGCGCTTTGGCGAATTGCGCGTGGGCGAGAACGGCGAGGCGCTGCTGGTGCGGATGCTGGGGGCGGATTTGCAACCGCTGTAGAGGCGGGGACAAGATTGCCGCGACGGTCTTGAGGACGTTGCGGGAATCCGCGCCGCCATGGCGCGCACGTTATTGGTAAGTTATTGATCCGGCAGTGGAATCGGTCGTGTTGGCGCGGCGCAAGCCGCGAGCCCCAGGGCCGCAAGCCGAAACCCGCAAGCTCAGCCGCCCGGAGGCGGAAAACGGCGCGCCCATTGCGCCGTGGCCCGCGCCAGGAAATCCGCCGGGTCGGCGGCGCCGTTGATCGATTCGAAGCCCAGCGCGCGCCAGGCGCCCTGTAGCGCGGCCAGCGGAGCGTTCGTGTCGATGGCCGGCGCGCCGTTCTGCTTCGACAGTTTCAGGCCGCTGTCGGCGTCCAGGATCAGCGGCACGTGCATGTAGCGCGGCAGCGGCAGGTCCAGCAGCCGTCCCAGCAGACGCTGGCGCGCCGTGGAGCTGAGCAGGTCGGCGCCGCGCACCACGTCCGTGACGCCCTGGGCGGCGTCGTCCACCACCACCGCCAATTGATAGGCCCATAGCCCGTCGGCGCGGCGCAGGGCGATGTCGCCCACCGCCCGCGCCACGTCCTGCTCCTGCGGCCCCAGCCAGCGGTCCTCGAAGCGTTCCACGCCGTCCGGCATGCGCAGGCGCCAGGCGCGTGCCTCGCGGCCTGGCGGCAGGCCGTGGCGGCAGGTGCCCGGATAGGGCCGCTCGCCGTCGGCGCCAGACGCGGTCTGGCCGCGCAGCGCCGAATCGGCGATCTCGCGCCGGGTGCAGCCGCAGCCGTAGATCAGCCCGCGCGCGGCGAGCGCGTCAAAGGCCGCCTGGTAGGCATCGCCGCGCCGCGACTGCCACATGATCTCGCCGTCCCAGTCCAGGCCCAGCGACCGCAGTTGCGCCATGATGCAGTCGGCGGCGCCCGGCACGGTGCGCGGCGTGTCCACGTCCTCGATCCGCAGCAGCCAGCGTCCGGCGCTGGCGCGCGCGTCCAGCCAGCTGGCCAGCGCGGCCACGAGCGAGCCCGCGTGCAGCGGGCCGCTGGGACTGGGGGCGAAGCGGCCGATGTAGGTCACGGACAGATCAGCTCAGGGCAAAAGACAAAGCGCCGCGCATGCGCGCGGCGCCGGAAAGGGAATGGGCAGAACGGCGTGAGGCCGGCAAGGCGCGGCCGCGATCAGTGCAGGCGCCGCACGCCCTCGTCGTCCAGCAGCTCTTCCAGGACCAGATTGTCGATCTCGGCTTCCTGGCTCCAGAGCACCATGAGGGCGATGATCTTGATCTTGTCCAGCGGTACCGGGGTTTCGGGCGACGCCAGGCCACGGTCGATGACGATTTCGCGCAGCGGCGCGGGCAGCACGCCGGCCGATTCCAGGAAGGCGATGAAGCCGATGGATTCGGAGCCGAGCTGCTGGTATTCGTTGTCCGTGTAGATCCGGGTGCCGGTGTTGGGCACCTGGGCGAGATCGACGCAGCGTTCGGTGGTCTCGGCCAGGCCGTACAGCCAGCCGAGGGCGTCGTCGATGTCTTCATGCTCGAAGCCGGCCGCGGCGAGCCGCTTTGCCAGGACGTCGGCCGCGGGACAGGCTTGCGGCGTGTAGTAGTTCTCGAACAGATAAACCAGGATATCGAACATGTTGCGCACTCTAGTGCTTGTTTGCACAGTCGGCCCGGATATCGGCAGACCAGCAAACATGAATTTTACTGTGCGCCGAAATATTTCCTCGGGCAACCGAGAGGACGGAGGGTTGTTGTATGGCCGTCATCGTGCGGGAACTGTCACATATCTGCGGGCATTTTGCTTTCAGAATGAATGATTCGGCAGGTCGGACAAGGGGCAGGTCGGGAGGTATTCCTGACCCGCCCCTTTTTTCGCAGTGCTATTACAACGGGCATGGGCCTGTTGCTGAGCCTGTGTCGGAGGGACGAAATGCTCACTGTCGCCAGCAGAAGGCGATGCTCCTGGGCTAAGTTCACAGTTGCCGCACTAGCAGTAACTCCGATTTATGAGTATCGAAAACTATACCCGTTTCGGGTATAGTTTTGGGGATAGTGATGATGCGTACTTTCAAACGCAGGGATTTTGCGCGCTGGCAGGCACGCGAGAAATTGGCCGACGCCGCGTTGTGCAAGGCGGTTCAGGAGATGGAGAGCGGCTTGGTCGATGCGAATCTGGGCGGTGGCCTCTACAAGCAGCGGGTCGCCCGCTGCGGCGCAGGCAAGCGCGGCGGCTATCGAACCCTGCTGTCGGCCCGGATCGGCAAGCGCCACATATTCCTGCACGGGTTTCCCAAGCGCGACAAGGCGAACATCACAAGGGAAGAAACGCAGGCGTTGCAATTCGCGGGCAAGGTGTTCCTGGAGCTGTCCGCCGATGCGCTTGCGACTGCCCTGAGCGTGGGCGTGCTACTGGAGGTGCCTTGTGAGCAAGATCATTGAATCCCTGCGTGGCGACCTGGCTGCGCTGTACGAAGCGGGCGCGATCAGCAAGGTGACGATGCGTCAGTTCGACGCGATCTGTCCAGCGCCGGTGCGGGAGTTCGAGGCGGCCGACATCAAGCGCCTGCGCGACTCGCTGAAGTTCAGCCAGCCGGTGTTCGCGCTGCATTTGCACACCACGGCTTCGACGGTGCGCAAGTGGGAGCAGGGCGAAACCCGCCCCGCCGGCCCCGCGCTCAAGTTGCTTAATGTCATCGCGGACAAGGGGCTGCAGGCCATTCTCTGATGGCCTGCGGTGCCGCGTGGCCGCAGGCCGATGGCTCGCGGCTGTTAACGAAGCATATCGACGTTGGCAAGGCTGGGGCCGCATCGGCCCCAGCACCCGCCAGGTTCAAGCCGGCCGCAGCGCGTTTTCCCGCTTCAGTTCCGCCAGCTGCCGGATGAACACCGGGATGCAGATGGCCAGGCCGATCAGCCCGCTCATCAGGCCGGGGATGATGGTCAGCAGCGCGCCCACCGTGCACAGCCAGCGTTCCCAGCTCTTCATGCCGACCAGCATGTAGCGCGAGAAGGCCGCCGACAATAGCACCAGGCCGATCATGCAGCCGACCAGCGTCACGAAGAAGTCGTACCAGGTGAAGCCCTGCACCGAGATCAGCAGCGACGGCGAGAACACGAACACGAAGGGCACGATCAGCTTGGTGATGCCCAGCCGGAAGGCCGTGTTGCCGGTCTTGAACGGATCGCTGCCCGCCATGCCCGCCGCCGCGTAGGCCGCCAGCGCCACTGGCGGCGTGATGTCCGCCAGGATGCCGAAATAGAACACGAAGAAGTGCGCCGCGATGGGCTGCACGCCCAGCTGCACCAGCGTGGGCGCGGCCACCGCCACCATGATCAGGTAGTTGGCGGTGGTGGGAATGCCGCAGCCCATCAGGATGCAGACCAGGCCGGTCATGATCAGCGCCGCGATCAGCGTCAGCGTCTGCGTATTGGCAATCATGTCCGGAATGAAGGCCGAGGCTCCGCCCGCCAGCGATTGCGCCGCCGAGATCACGATGTACGAGATCTTGAAGCCCACGCCGGTCAGCGTGACCACGCCGATCACGATGCCCACCGTGCCCGCCGCGGCGCCCACCGCCAGCGCGTACTTGGCGCCGGTCTCGAAGGCCTCGTACAGGTCGCGCAAGCGCAGGCGCTGGAACGGATTGAGCAGGCCCACGATGATGCAGCCCGTGATGCCGGCGAAGGCCGCCAGGTACGGCGTGCGGCCGCTGGCCAGCACGCCGATCAGCAGGATCAGCGGGATCAGCGTCGGCCAGCGCTTCTTGAACGATTCGCGCAGCTTGGGCATTTCCTCGTTCGTCAGCCCGCGCAGCCCTTCGCGCTTGGCCTCGAAGTGGACCTGCATGAACATGCCGAAGAAGTACAGGAAGGCCGGGAAGATGCCCGCGATGGCGATCTGCTGGTACGGAATGCCCAGGAATTCGATCATCAGGAACGCGGCAGCGCCCATGATGGGCGGCGTGATCTGCCCGCCGGTGCTGCTGGCGGCCTCGACGCCGGCGGCGAAGTGCCTCGGATAGCCGATGCGGATCATGGCCGGGATGGTCAGCGAGCCCACCGTGACCGCGTTGGCCACCGACGAACCCGACAGCATGCCGAACATGGCCGAGCCGAACACCGACACCTTGGCCGGGCCGCCCGCGTAGCGGCCGGCGATGGTCGAGGCCACGTCCAGGAACAGCTGGCCCAGGCCGATGCGCGTGGCCAGCACGCCGAACAGCACGAAGTGGAACACGTAGGTCGCCACCACGCCCACCGCCACGCCGTACACGCCCTGGCTGGTCAGGTACATGTGGTTGACGATCTGCGGCCAGGTATTGCCCGCGTGCTTGAGCAGGCCGGGGAAGTATGGCCCGAACATGGCATAGGCCATGAACACCAGCGCGATGATCGGCAGCGGCCAGCCCATGGCGCGGCGGGTGGCTTCCAGCAGGCCCACCAGCAGGATCGAGCCCATCAGCACGTCCACCGGCAGCGGATTGCCCACGCGGAACGCCAGGTCCTCGAAGATGTAGGGGATGTACAGCACCGACAGCGCCAGCGCGATCGCCATGGCCCAGTCGTACAGCGGCACGCCGCCGGGGGCGAACCAGGTGGACTTGGGCTGGCGCTGGTAGTGCGACTTCGAGAAGCCGAACACCAGGAAGATCAGGCTCAGCACGAAGGCCAGGTGCACGCCGCGGTGTGTCGCCTCGCGCAACAGCCCGAAGCCGGCGGTGTAGTAATGAAAGAGGGATAGTGCCACCAGCAGCCCGGAGACGATCCAGGTGGCGGTCTTGTCCAGCGGCCGGAAACGGATTTCCGAATCGTACTTTTCCGCCAGCTGCTGGGTCTTATCGTGGTCTATTTCCATAGCCGTAGTTCTCTGGGTGATTCCACAAACAGGGCCGCTCGCGGCGGCCCTGCCTATGCGACGCATACCGCGCCGGACATGCCCGCGTGGCTGGCATGTGTGCATGCTGATGTGTACCTACTGGCTTGCCACTTGGTCTGCTGCTTCGGGTCCTGCGTTGGCGCGCCAAGCTCCGGGCCTTACGCGGGCAGTCAATCGATCGAGCCTCGCGGCATACCCGACGCAAGCCTCCAGCGCCTCCCGATCGCACCGCAGCGGATCCGGCTCTGCCGGTCCGCCAGCGGGCCCCCTTGAGGGGGAAGCGCCGCAGGCGCTTCGGGGGTGGGCTACTTCAGCAGGCCGATTTCCTTGTAGAACTTCTCGGCGCCCGGGTGGAACGGAATGCCCGCGCCCTTGACCGCGTTGTCGCGCGTGATCAGCTTGCCCTTGGCGTGGCCGTTGTCCAGCGTCTTGCGGGTGGCGTCGCTGTACAGCGCCTTGGTCACTTCATAGACCACGGCCTCCGGCACCTTGGTCGAGCTCACCATCTGCGCGTTGACCGAGATGGTCTTGACCTCGCCCACGTTCTGGTAGGTGTTGGCGGCGATGGTGTCGGGCGTGAAGAACTCCTGCTTGGCGCGCAGCGCGTCGATCTCGGGGCCGACCAGCGACACGATCTCGATGCCCGCGCCGCTGGAGGCCAGCTCGGCGATGGCGCCGGCCGGCGCGCCGCCGACGAAGAAGAACGCGTCCAGGCCGCCGTCCTTGAGCTTGTCGCCGGCCTGGTTGGGCTTCAGGTATTCGGCCTTGATGTCCTTGTCGGTCATGCCGTAGGCGCCCAGGATCAGGCGCACGTCGACCAGCGTGCCCGAGCCGGGCTCGTCCATCGACACGCGCTTGCCCTTCAGGTCGGCCACGCTCTTGATGCCCGAGCCCTTGCGCGCCACCAGGTGGATGCTCTCTGGGTACAGCGTGGCGATCAGGCGCAGGTCCTGGGCCTTGGGCTTGCCGTCGAAGGTGCCGGTGCCGCTATAGGCCCAGAACGCCACGTCCGACTGCGTGAAACCGGCCTCGAACGAACCGCCCAGGATGCCGTTGATGTTGGCCACCGAGCCGTTGGACGCGACCGCCGTGGCGATCAGCTTGCCCGGCTGCGACACGGCGTTGGCGATGATGCCGCCCACCGGGTAGTAGGTGCCGGCGGTGCCGCCGGTGCCGATACGGAAGAACTGTTGCGCCTGCGCGGCGCCGGCGATGCCGACGGCGGCCGCGGCGAGGGTCAGGGTGGTGATCCACTTCTTGAGTTTCATGCGAGCTTCTCCGGTTCCATGTGTGTTCTGAGTCGGTATGCCTTGCCGTGGCCGGGCGGCCGGCAAGGACGATGCCTGCATGCCGCGCCGCGCCTGGGGCGAAGCCCGAGGGCGGCAGGCCGGCACAAGGCCCTTGCGTCATCTCCGTCGCGCGGGCCGTCCGTTCCCCTTGATCTCTTTCCGCCGCGCGCCGGGGCCCGAAGCGGAAAAGCCCCTTGTGTCAGGCCTGATGACCAGGCAAGCGCGGGGGCGTTTGTTGTGATGAAATTCTGTCATGCTGTCCCCGCCCCGCCAATGGCCGAGGGGCTATGGTTTACCTGGGGGTAGGCTCGCGGTTTGGTTATGGGCAGGCGTGCTTTGGTTATGGCGAGCCGCTGGTTCGCGCTTGTATCGCCGGCATGCCGCCCCGCCGCTTTTCCCCACGCATCGCCCGCAGGCGTCAGCCGCCTGATTGTTGAATGTTTGAACGAAAAAACGGAGCCATCCCGATGTCCCAGGAAGTCATACGCGGCATAGCGCTGCCCCCCGCCGCCCAGCCCGGCGATCCGCTGGCGCGCGTCGACACGCCCAGCCTGGCGCTGGACCTGGCGGCCTTCGAGGCCAACCTGCGCGCCATGCAGGCCTGGGCCGACCGCCACGGCGTGGCGCTGCGGCCCCACGCCAAGGCCCACAAGTGTCCCCAGGTCGCGCTGCGCCAGCTGGCGCTGGGCGCGCGCGGCATCTGCTGCCAGAAGGTCAGCGAGGCCCTGCCCTTCGTCGCCGCCGGCGTGCGCGACATCCACATCAGCAACGAGGTCGTGGGCCCGGCCAAGCTGGCGCTGCTGGCCCAGCTGGCGCGCGCCGCGCGCATCAGCGTCTGCGTCGACAACGCCGCCAACCTGGCGCGGATCTCGCAGGCCATGGCCGGCGCCGGCGTCGAGGTCGACGTGCTGGTCGAGATCGACGTGGGCCAGGGCCGCTGCGGCGCGTCCGACGAGGCCACCGTGCTGGCCCTGGCGCAGCAGGCGCGCGACCTGCCGGGCGTCAACTTCGCCGGCCTGCAGGCCTATCACGGCTCGGTCCAGCACGCCCGCGGCCGCGAGGAACGCGCCCGCATCTGCCGCGACGCCGCGCGCATCGCCGCGTCCTATGCCCAGCTGCTGCGCGAAAGCGGCATCGCCTGCGACACCATCACCGGCGGCGGCACCGGCAGCGTCGAGTTCGATGCCGCCAGCGGCGTCTACACCGAGCTGCAGGCTGGTTCCTACGCCTTCATGGACGGCGACTACGGCGCCAACGAATGGGGCGGGCCGCTGACCTTCCAGAACAGCCTGTTCCTGCTGTCCACCGTGATGAGCACGCCCGCGCCCGACCGCGCCGTGCTCGACGCCGGCCTCAAGTCCGCCTCCGCCGAATGCGGCCCGCCCGCCGTCCACGGCGAGCCCGGCCTGACCTGCACCGCCATCAACGACGAGCACAGCGTGGTGCGCGTCGAGCCGGGCGCTAGCGCGCCGGAACTGGGCGCGGTGTTGCGGCTGGTGCCGGCGCACGTCGACCCGACCTTCAACCTGCATGACGGGCTGGTGGTGTTCCGGGACGGCGTGGTGGAGGATATCTGGGAGATTTCGGCGCGTGGGTATTCGCGCTGAACCCTGCCGCGTTGCGGCCGCATGCGGGATGGCGCTACTGGCGCGTGTCTGCATGATTCGGAAGCAAAAAAACGCCGGCGCGCACAAGGCGCGCCGGCGGCAAGGCCAGGTTGCTACGGGGCGATCAGCGTGCCTGCTGTTGGATCTTCTCCCCGCCACGCTCGATGTCTTTGCCGGCACCTTCGACCGTGTTGCAGCCCGCCGTCATGCCGGTCACGACCATGACCAGCACGATCCAGATCCGTTGCGCCATTGCGGTTCTCCTTGTTGCGTTCATGTGCTGATGCCTTACTTGCCGTAGCGCGTCTTGGCTTCGGCCAGGCAGGCGTCCTTGGCGTCGCCGGACATGGCCGTGCATTTCTTCTTGGCCACGTCATAGTCCGCGTCCTGGCGCGCCTTGGCCGCGTCGTGGTTGGCCTCGGCCTTCTGCTTGCCGGCCTTGGCCTGCGCCTCGGCCACGTCCTTGTCGGCGCGCGCCTGCTTCAGGCAAAGATCCTTCGAGTCGCCGCTGCGGGCGTCGCATTGCTTCTTGGCCGCGTCGTAGCGCGCGTCGATCTGGTCCTGGGACATGGCGTTGCCTTGCGCATGGGCCGGGGCCAGCGCGGCGCCCAGCGCCAGGGCCAGGCCCAGGGCGGCGTTTCGGTAGTGCTTCATGATCGGTGAGCTCCTGTCAGTGCGAAGAAAGAGAACGGGCTGGCGCGATCCGCGCGCCAGCGGCGCGGCGCCTCGAGCGGGGACGGCTCGCGGCGCCGGGCGCGTGTTCTCCCTACTTCTTGTCCAGCGCGTCGCGGGCCTGGTCCTTGGCTTCGCCGATATTGCGCTGCACCTTGCCGACGGCCTTCTCGGCCTTGCCTTCGATTTCCGTCTGGCGGTTGCCGGTCAGCTTGCCGGCCGTTTCCTTGATCGCGCCCTTCACTTCCTTGGCGGCGCCTTTGATGCGGTCGTTGTCCATGGGGTTGCTCCTTGGGTTCCAGTTGCGGGGAAATCGCGCGCCGGGCGGCTGGCAGGCCGTGGCCGCGGACGAACCCAATATAGGAATGGCGGCGCGCGCGCGTAAGAAACGCACGCACCAGATCGACTGGTACTTTTCTACTTGTTTGATGGATGGCGCCCGAGCAGCCTGCCCGCGCCGTGCCTACTTCCTCGCGCGCTTGCGCGGCGGTTTCTCGTAGCCCACGATGCCGCGCTGGCGCGCCCAGATGATGGCGGCGCTGCGCCGGTGCACGTCCAGCTTGCCGTACAGCGCCGCCACATGATTGCGCACCGTGTTGCGCGACAGATGCAGCGTGGCCGCGATCTCGGCGTCGGTGTGGCCGTCGCAGATCAGGCCCAGGATCTCGCGCTCGCGCCGCGTCAGGTCGGCCAGCTCGCCCTGCGACTGCGGCGCGCCGGGCGCGCGGATCTGCGCCAGCTTCTCGATCACGGTGCGGCTGAACCAGGAAGTGTCCTGCATCACCGTCTCGATGGCCTCCATCAGCTCCAGCTCGTTGCGCTTGCGCTCGGTGATGTCCTGGATCGCGCCCAGCACGCAGGGCAGGTCCTGGATATTCACCGGCGCGGCCGACAGCAGGCAGTCCAGCAGCGCGCCCTCGCGCGTGCGCAGCGCCATTTCCAGGCTGCGCACGCTGGCGCCCTGCTCCAGCGAGGCCATGGCGCGGTCGTAGGCGCGCGGATCGGTCCACAGCCGCGCCAGCGCGTCCTCGTCGCGCGACAGCGTCGCGGCGTCGTAGCCGGTGGTGGCGACGAAGGCGTCGTTGACCTCCAGCAGTTGGCCTTCCGCCGTGCTCAGCGTCATCGGCACCGGCGCCAGCCGGAACGCCGTGGCGAAGCGCTGTTCGCTGTGGCGCAGCGCCGTTTCGGCCTTGCGGCGCGGTTCCAGGTCGTTGAAGGTGAACAGCATGCAGGGCTGATCGGCCACCTCGATGGGCTGGCCCGCCACCACCACCAGCTTGCTGGCGCCGCCCTGCACCGCGATGCTGGATTCCGTCTGCGCAATGGTGCGGCCTTCCGCCAGCCGTTGCAGCGCATCCTCGCGCTGCGGTGTGTCGCCCAGCACGTCGAGCTCGCGCACGGTCTTGTCCAGCACGTCCTGGCGCGCGTAGCCCGTCATTTCCAGGAAACCCTGGTTGACCTTCACATAGCGCAGGTCCGCCAGCGAGCAGATCACCGCCGGCGCGGGATTGGCGTTGAAGGTGCGCTCGAAACGCTCCTCCGCGCTGTAGCGCTCGGTCACGTCCAGCAGCACCAGCACCATGCCTTCCACCGCGCCCTGCGCATCGTTCAGCACCAGGTTGCGCACCTGGTGCATGCGGCGGAAATCCGGATCGCGCCGGCTGCACACTTCCACCACCATGTCCTTGAAGGCCTCGCCCGCCAGCGCCCGGTCCATCGGGTACTGCGCCGCGTCCAGCTTGCGATTGTTGCGGTAGCGCAGCGTGTACGCCTTGCGATAGCCGGCCGCCGTGCCGCCCAGCCCCGCCAGGTCCGCCACGCCGTGCATGGCCAGCGCCGTGTCGTTGGCCCAGGCGATATGCCGGTTGTTGTCCAGCAGGATGATGCCTTCGATCAGGCCGTCGATGATCTCCAGCAGATGGCGGCGTTCGGTCGTGAACGCCGTGGCGGTCTTCTTCATCCTGTCTCCCTGGTGCGCGAGGCGGGCCGCGCGGCGCGGCCCGGAGGTAGGAAGAAAGTACTAGATAAATTCGTCCCGCGAGCTCTGTGCGCGGTTACGAGCTGCTTCTATCGTGGTCCTGCGCTCGTTATGCGTGCCGCCTCATCTGTATCGCCTTGCGCGAATTTTCAGGAGACCACCATGAATACGACTCACCCGCCCGGCGACGCGCCGGCCAAGCAAGCTCCCGGTCAGCAGCAGCAGCCGGGCAAACCCGGGCAGGACGACAATCAACCGGGCCGCGTGCCGCCGGAAGTCCCCGGCAAGCCCAATCCGCCGGGGCAGCCCGGCGAGCCTGGCCAGCCGGGACAACCGGGGCAACCGGGGCAACCGGGAGATCCCCGGCAACCGCACAACCCGGACCAGCCGCGCCGGCCTGGCGATCCGGGCAGGCCTGATGTGAAAGCCCTGCATTGAGCATGGCGAGGCCATAAGGCAACGGGCCGTCCCGCAACGCGGCGACGGCCCGTTTGCAAGACGCTGCCAGCGTTCAGTCGACCTGCGCGCCCGACTGCTTCACCGCCTCGCCCCACTTCTTCACTTCGCCGCTGATGAAGCTGCCGGTCGCCTCGGGCGTCATCGGCATCGGCTCGGCGCCGCGGTCGCGGAAGAACTTCTGCATCTCGGGCGTGCCCAGCACGCGGCCGATCTGTTGGCTCAGGTAGTTCGTCACCTCCGGCGGCGTGCCGCGAGGCGCCAGCACCGCCGCCCAGCCGATCGCCTCGAAACCCGGATAGCCGGACTCGGCCACCGTCGGCACGTCGGGCAGCTGCGGCAGCCGCTTGGCCGTCGTCACCGCCAGCGCCACCGCCTTCTTGTTCTGCACATGCGGCAGGCCGGCGGTCACCGAGTCCACCATCAGCGGCACCTGGTGTCCCAGGAAATCCGCCTGCGCCGGGCCGCTGCCCTTGTACGGGATGTGGCGGATGTCGATCTGGGCCGCCGCCTTGAACATCTCGGCCGACAGGTGCTGCGTGCCGCCGATGCCCGCGCTGGCATAGGCCAGGTCGCCCGGCTTGGCGCGCGCCTGCTCCACCAGCTGCTTGAGCGAGCTGATGCCCGAGGCCGGCGTCGCCAGGAACATCAGCGGCACCGAGAACACGCCCGACACCGGCGCGAAATCGTCCGGCAGCTTGTAGTTCACCGTCTTGTACAGCGTCTGGTTCACCGCCGCCGCGCTGCCCGCGATCACGAGCGTGTAGCCGTCGGGCGCCGAGCGCGCCGCCTGCTCCATGCCGATATTGCTGCCGGCTCCGGCCCTGTTTTCAACCACCACCGGCTGCTTGACCGCCGCGCCCAGCTTTTCGGCCAGCGCGCGGGCGAAGATGTCGGTGGCCTGCCCGGGCGGGAACGGCACGATCAGGCGCAGGGGACGGTCGGGATAATCGGCATGCGCCGGGGCGCCGGCCGCCGCCAGCGCCAGGCCAGCCGCGAGGCTGGAAAGAATACGTTTCATGATTGGTCAGTAAAAAGCGATAAAGGTCTGCGCGCGGGGTAGCGCCTGTTGCATAAAATAGAGCGCCCGCGTCGCCAGCCTTTTTGAGGCGGCCTGGGGCGGATCGGCAGGGGGTGCGTCACGATAGCATCCCCCCGCCGGTGCTAAATTCGCGTTTTAGCGTTTCCCCGTCTTTCAACCCTGTACCCTCATTCCGCAGGAACCGCCATGGAATTCAGCCAGTTCAACGTCAACGCCCTCATGGAGATCACCTCCCGCCCGGACCTCGTGTTCGTGCGAGGCCAGGGATCCTGGCTGGAGGATCACGCGGGCAAGCGATACCTGGACTTCGTCCAGGGCTGGGCCGTCAACACCCTGGGCCACAGCGCCCCGGAAATGCAGAAGGCCCTGTTGGACCAGTCCAAGCTGCTGATGAACCCGTCGCCGGCGTTCTACAACCTGCCTTCCATCGAGCTGGCCTCGCGCCTGACCGGCGCGTCGGTGTTCGACCGCGTCTTCTTCGCCAACAGCGGCGGCGAAGCCAACGAAGGCGCCATCAAGCTGGCGCGCAAGTGGGGCCAGGTCAATAAGAAGGGCGCCTACAAGATCATCACCATGAACCACGGCTTCCACGGCCGCACGCTGGCGACCATGTCCGCGTCGGGCAAGCCGGGCTGGGACAAGATGTTCGCCCCGCAGGTCGAAGGCTTTCCCAAGGCCGAGATCAACGACCTGGAATCGGTGCGCAAGCTGATCGACGACCAGACCGTCGCCATCATGCTGGAACCGGTGCAGGGCGAGGCCGGCGTCATCCCCGCCACCAAGGAATTCATGCAGGGCCTGCGCAAGCTGGCCGACGAGCACAAGCTGCTTTTCATCGTCGACGAAGTGCAGACCGGCATGGGCCGCACCGGCACGATGTTCGCCTACCAGCAATCGGACGTGGTGCCGGACATCATGACGCTGGCCAAGGGCATCGGCGGCGGCGTGCCGCTGGCCGCCCTGCTGGCGCGCCAGGAAGTGTGCGTGTTCTCGCACGGCGACCAGGGCGGCACGTATAACGGCAATCCGTTGATGGCGGCTGTTGGTGTCGCGGTGTTCGACGCGCTGGCCGCGCCGGGCTTCATGGAATCGGTCAATGCGCGTGCCAAGCAGCTGTCGGAAGGCCTGCTGGCGCTGTCGGCGAAGTACGGCATGCAGGGTGAGCGCGGGATGGGTCTGCTGCGCGCGCTGGTGATGGATCGCGATGATGGTCCGGCGATTGTCGAGGCTGCGCGCAAGTTGTCGCCGAATGGCTTGCTGCTGAATGCGCCGCGCGGGAATCTGCTGCGCTTCATGCCGGCGCTGAATGTGACGGCTGAGGAGATCGATACGATGCTGGCGCAGCTGGATGGGTTGATTGCGCAGGTGCGTAAGTAAGGCGCTGCTGCGTTGATTTTTGAGTAGTACGGGCAAGGGCCGCGATGCATTCGCGGCCTTTGTTTTTGGGTGTCTGGCTTCCATGTGCGAGCGCAAGGGTAGCTGGGATACCCCTCTATTGCACATACGCCTACAGCGGTGGGTCAATCGATGAGACAGCACGCAGGCCATCACAGAACAGGTTCATGTATAGAACATGCCAGTCCAGTCTTGCTGCGGGAATGACTTGCGCTGCGTGTCAGCGAATTGTCCTTGCTGCTCTGGCGTCGTACGGCAAACCTGCAGTTTGGTGGCGCGCTTTCTTTTTCTTAACCGAGCGCAGAAGGCAGGCCAAGCCGAGGGCGCTGCTCCTCGGCTTGGCC
>NZ_JCBANG010000084.1:0-29832 GCF_059760905.1 Achromobacter sp. 1011811831 | reverse complement strand
GATCGCCGCCGCGCCCGCCGCCGTAGACGGTGCGGGACTAGCCCTTGTTCTTCTGGAACAGGGCGTCCAGCTTCGATTCGAATTCGTGGTAGCCGATGCGGTCGTACAGCTCTTCGCGCGTCTGCATCAGGTCGACCACGTTCTTCTGGTGGCCGTCGCGGCGGATGGCGGTGTAGACGGCCTCGGCGGCCTTGTTCATGGCGCGGAACGCCGACAGCGGGTAGAGCACCATGCCCACGCCCACGCTCTTGAGTTCCTCGACCGAGAACAGCGGGGTCTTGCCGAATTCGGTGATGTTGGCCAGCACCGGCACCTTCACCGCCTTGACGAAGCGGTCGTAGGTGGGCAAATCGTAGGCGGCTTCGGCGAAGATGGCGTCGGCGCCGGCTTCGACGCAGGCCAGCGCGCGCTCGATGGCGGCGTCCACGCCGTGCGAGGCGATGGCGTCGGTGCGGGCGATCAGGTAGAAGTCGCTGTCGGTGCGGGCATCGGCGGCGGCCTTCACGCGGTCGGCCATTTCCTCGGTGCTGACGATTTCCTTGCCGGGACGGTGGCCGCAGCGCTTGGCGCCGACCTGGTCCTCGATGTGGCAGGCGGCCGCGCCGAATTTGATCAGGCTCTTGACCGTGCGGGCGATGTTGAAGGCCGAGGGGCCGAAGCCGGTGTCGATGTCGACCAGCAGCGGCACGTCGCACACGTCGGTGATGCGGCGCACGTCGGTCAGCACGTCGTCCATGGTGTTGATGCCCAGGTCCGGCAGGCCCAGCGAGCCGGCGGCGACGCCGCCGCCCGACAGGTAGATGGCGCGGTAGCCGGCGCGCCTGGCCAGCAGCGCATGGTTGGCGTTGATGGCGCCGATGATCTGCAGCGGGCTTTCTTCGGCCAGCGCGCGACGGAACAGGGCGCCGGGCGATTCGGGTCTGGACATGGGTGGTCTCCGTGTATGTGGACCGGGTGTTCTGGACGTCCCCGGGCAGTGGGTGTGCCGGTCCGCGGCGGGCCCGGCGCCTGCTCGTGGCTGGCGTCCGACCTTACCTCGGGTCCGGAAAATAAATCTGTCCCCTGCGCGACAATCGTTTGCGACGCATTTGCGGCGGGGCAAGCGGACAGGTGTATTTGCCGGGTCGCAGGCGTCCGAAGACGCCTGGCGGGCGGCCGGCGATCACGCTGCGCGCATCGCCGGCCTGTGAATTGGGCCCGCGAACGGGCCCAATTTTCATGCTCGACCTGATTACTTCAGCAGGTCCTTCACGCCATCGCGCTCTTCGAGCAGCTCTTTCAGCGTGAAGTCCAGGCGCTCGCGCGAGAAGGCGTCGATTTCCAGGCCTTCGACGCGCTTGTATTCGCCGTTTTCGGTGGTGACCGGCACGCCGTAGATGATGCCTTCGGGGATGCCGTAGGAGCCATCCGACGGGATGCCCATGGTGACCCACTTGCCGTTGCTGCCCAGGACCCAGTCACGCACGTGGTCGATGGCGGCGTTGGCGGCCGAGGCGGCCGAGGACAGGCCGCGCGCTTCGATGATGGCGGCGCCGCGCTTGCCCACGGTGGGGATGAAGGTGTCGCGGTTCCAGGCGTCGTCGTTGATCAGCTTGGCCAGGCTCTGGCCGCCGACCGTGGCGAAGCGGAAGTCGGGGTACATCGTGGGCGAGTGGTTGCCCCACACGACCAGCTTTTCGATGTCGGCCACGGCCTTGCCGGACTTGGCGGCCAGTTGCGACAGGGCACGGTTGTGGTCCAGGCGCAGCATGGCGGTGAAGTTCTTGGCGGGCAGGTCCGGCGCCGACTTCATGGCGATGTAGGCGTTGGTGTTGGCCGGGTTGCCGACCACCAGCACCTTGACGTTGCGGCTGGCGACGTCGTTAAGGGCCTTGCCCTGCGCCGTGAAGATCTGGGCGTTGACGGACAGCAGGTCCTTGCGTTCCATGCCGGGGCCGCGCGGACGGGCGCCGACCAGCAGGGCCACATCGGCGTCCTTGAAGGCGGTGCGCGGGTCGCTGTGGGCGGTGACTTCCTGCAGCAGCGGGAAGGCGCAGTCATCCAGTTCCATGATGACGCCCTTCAGGGCCTTTTGCGCTTTCTCGTCGGGGATTTCCAGCAGTTGCAGGATGACAGGCTGGTCTTTGCCGAGCATTTCGCCGGAGGCGATGCGGAACAGCAGGGCGTAGCCGATTTGGCCGGCGGCGCCGGTGACGGCGACACGCAAGGCGGGCTTGGACATGGACGTTCTCCGTAAGTGTTTGGCGAGAAGAAATCTCGACAATCAGTGTAATCGTTGGGCGCGGAAACTCAGCGCGGGCATGAGCCTCTGACAGCCCGAAATCCTAGATCGAATTTACGTGAGCGTCAATTTCTCTTATATCTTATATAAGACATAAGACGTTGGACAACGGCGTCCGCGATGTGCCACAATGGAGCGTTTGTTCGAATGCGTCGCGGCACAGCCGGCTGCGCGCCTGTTCCTAGGCCAGATCACCGGCGGCGGCGCATCGTGGATGAGCATGGATCCCGTGCGCCGCATACTCATTCATCCGGATGGACATGACACTTTCAAGACGATCCATGGCAGACCCACGGCCCGAAACCGCCCTACGCACACGCGCCGCCCGTCCGGCGGGCGAGGGGGCCGCTTTCAGTCCGCTGTACCGCCAGATCAAGGAACTGCTGGTGCAGAGCCTTGATCGCGGCGAATGGAAGCCCGGCGAACTCATCCCCAGCGAAATCGACCTTGCCGCCCGTTTCCAGGTGAGCCAGGGCACGGTGCGCAAGGCGGTCGATGAGCTGGCCGCCGAACACCTGCTGCTGCGCCGCCAGGGCAAGGGCACCTTCGTCGCCACTCACCACGAAGCGCGCGTGCGCTACCGCTTCCTGCGCCTGGCCGCCGACGACGAGGCCCAGGCCGGGTCCGGCCGCGCCGAAAGCCGCATCCTGGAATGCCGGCGCCTGCGCGCGCCGGCCGAGATCGCGCGCGGCCTGGAGCTGCGCGCCGGCGAGACGGTCATCATGATCCGCCGCCTGCTCTGTATGGACACGACCCCCACCGTGGTGGACGACATCTGGCTGCCGGGCGCGAATTTCCGCGGCCTGACGCTGGAGCTGCTCACCGCCAACAAGGCCCCGATGTACGGCCTGTTCGAATCCGAGTTCGGCGTCAGCATGGTGCGCGCCGACGAGAAGCTGCGCGCCGTGGCGGCGCCGGCCGAAATCGCCCCCTTGCTTAATGTTTCCCCCGGCGCGCCGTTGCTGCAGGTGGACCGAGTGTCCTACACCTATGGTGACCGCCCCATGGAAATCCGGCGGGGTTTGTACTTGACCGATCGCTACCACTACCGCAATAGTTTGAATTGATGAGCTTTTTCCCTACGATTTGATACCAACCCGTTCTCTGGGCGAAAATACTGTGTTTGCCCGCGAGGGCCACGCAGAGTTCCGCCAGTTTTTTACGCCGTAACGATTCCCTAGTTCAGAAACACCGAGGCCGTCATGTCCGACACCGCTGCCAAGCCACGCCCGCAGTTTCGCAATATTGGTCTAGCCCAAGTTGCGTTCTCCTATCGCCTGCCCCTGGCCGGCAAGCTGTCCATCCTTCACCGCGTGAGCGGTGTGCTGCTGTTCCTCTGTCTGCCCTTGGTCATCCTGCCGCTGTTCGCGGCCAGCGTGGCCGCCCCGCAGACGTTCGCGGCCGTGGCTGCCTACGCGGGTAATCCGATCGTCAAGCTCGTCCTGCTGGTCCTGATCTGGGGCTATCTGCACCACTTCTGCGCCGGCATCCGCTACCTGCTGCTGGACCTGCACATCGGCCTGGACAAGCAGTCGGCCAAGAAGAGCGCCGGCGTGGTCTTCGGCATCAGCCTGGCGCTGACCGTCGTGTTCGCCCTCAAACTGTTCGGAGTGCTGTAATGGCCGAAGCAAAGAACTACGGCGCCAAGCGCCTGGTCGTAGGCGCGCACTACGGCACCATCGATTTCATCATTCAGCGCGTCACCGCGGTCATCATGGCCGTCTACACGCTGGTGCTGCTCATCGGCATCCTGGTGATGCCCGCCTTCACGTACGAGAACTGGACCGCGCTGTTCACGTTCTACGTGGGCGTACTTCCGGTCGGCCAGCTCCTGGCCACCCTCGCATTCATTGCGCTGGCCTGGCATGCCTGGATTGGCGTGCGCGACCTCTGGATGGACTACGTCAAGTCGGTGGGCCTGCGCCTGCTGCTGCAAGTGCTGACGATCCTCTGGCTGGTCGGTTCGGTCGTTTATTTCGCGCAAATCCTCTGGAGCATCTAAGCCGTGGTCTCTGTCATGAAATCCTTGCCGCGCCGCCAGTTTGATGTGGTGGTCGTCGGCGCCGGCGGAGCCGGCATGCGTTGTTCCCTGCAACTGTCCCAGGCGGGCCTGTCGGTCGCCGTGCTGTCCAAGGTGTTCCCGACCCGTTCGCACACCGTGGCGGCGCAGGGCGGCGTGAGCGCCTCGCTGGGCAACATGAGCGAGGACAACTGGTACTGGCACATGTACGACACCGTCAAGGGCTCGGACTGGCTGGGCGACCAGGACGCCATCGAATTCATGTGCCGCGAAGCGCCGAACGCCGTGTACGAGCTCGAGCACTTTGGCATGCCGTTCGACCGCAACCCCGACGGCACCATCTACCAGCGTCCGTTCGGCGGCCACACCGCCAACTTCGGCGAGAAGCCGGTCCAGCGCGCCTGTGCCGCTGCCGACCGCACCGGCCACGCGCTGCTGCACACCCTCTACCAGCGCAACGTCGCCGCGCGCACCCAGTTCTTCGTCGAATGGATGGCGCTGGACCTGCTGCGCAACGAAGCGGGCGACGTCGTGGGCGTGACCGCCCTGGAAATGGAAACGGGCGAGATCTACATCCTGGAAGCCAAGACCACGGTGCTGGCCACCGGCGGCGCCGGCCGCATCTGGGCCGCTTCCACCAACGCCTTCATCAACACCGGTGACGGCCTGGGCATGGCCGCCCGCGCGGGCATCCCGCTGCAGGACATGGAATTCTGGCAATTCCACCCGACCGGCGTGGCCGGCGCCGGCGTGCTGATCACCGAAGGCGTGCGCGGCGAAGGCGGCATCCTGCTGAACAAGGATGGCGAACGCTTCATGGAGCGCTATGCGCCCACGCTGAAGGACCTGGCCCCGCGCGACTTCGTGTCCCGCTCGATGGACCAGGAAATCAAGGAAGGCCGCGGCTGCGGTCCCGACGGCAGCTACGTGGTGCTCAAGCTTGACCACCTGGGCGCCGACGTGATCAACAAGCGCCTGCCCTCGATCCGCGAAATCGCCATCAAGTTCGGCAACGTCGATCCGATCAAGGAACCGATTCCCGTCGTCCCGACCATCCACTACCAGATGGGCGGCATCCCGGCCAACTACCACGGCCAGGTGCTGACGCGCGAAAACGGCGAGAACAAGATCGTCAACGGCCTGTACGCCATCGGCGAATGCGCCGCGGTGTCGGTGCACGGCGCCAACCGCCTGGGCACGAACTCGCTGCTGGATCTGATCGTCTTCGGTCGCGCCACCGGCAACCACATCGTCAATTCGCACCCGGAACGCCAGCACTCGCACCAGCCCGTGCCGCAGCAGGCCGTGGAATTCTCGCTGGACCGCGTCAACAAGCTGGAATCGCGCACCTCGGGCGAAAAGACCCAGGACATCGGCAACGCCATCCGCTTCTCGATGCAGCGTCACTGCGGCGTGTTCCGCACGCTGGAGCTGCTGAACGAAGGCGTGACCCAGATCGAAGACCTGGCCAAGCAAGCCGACAACATCTACTTCAAGGACAAGTCCAAGGTGTTCAACACCGCGCGCGTCGAGGCGCTGGAACTGGCCAACATGACTGAAGTGGCCCGCGCCACGATCAAGTCGGCCGCCAACCGCACCGAAAGCCGCGGCGCGCATGCGCTGGACGACCACCCGACCCGCGACGACGAGAACTGGCTGAAGCACACGCTGTGGTACTCCGAAGGCAGCCGCCTGGACTACAAGCCCGTGCAGATGAAGCCGCTGACGGTCGAGTCCTTCCCGCCCAAGGCGCGTACCTTCTAAGTCCGGATAGAGCCTACTATGAGCACCAAGAGAATCGTCAAGTTCGAAATCTACCGCTACGATCCGGACAAGGACGAGCGTCCCTATATGCAGAAGCTGGAAGTCGAACTCCAGCCGACCGACAAGATGCTGCTCGATGCGCTGGTGCGCATCAAGAACGACGTCGACGACAGCCTGGCGCTGCGCCGCTCGTGCCGTGAAGGCGTGTGCGGTTCGGATGCCATGAACATCAACGGCAAGAACGGCCTGGCCTGCACGACGAACCTGCGTGAGCTGAAGGAACCGATCGTCCTGCGTCCGCTGCCCGGCCTGCCGGTGATCCGCGACCTGATCGTGGACATGACGCACTTCTTCAACCAGTACCACTCGATCCGCCCGTACCTCATCAACGACACGCCGCCGCCCGAAAAGGAACGCCTGCAGTCGCCCGAGGCCCGCGAAGAGCTGGACGGCCTGTACGAGTGCATCCTGTGCGCGTGCTGTTCCACTTCCTGCCCGTCGTTCTGGTGGAATCCGGACAAGTTCGTCGGCCCGGCCGGCCTGCTGCAGGCCTACCGCTTCATCGCGGACAGCCGCGACGAAGCCACCGGCAGCCGCCTGGACAACCTGGAAGACCCGTACCGCCTGTTCCGTTGCCACACCATCATGAACTGCGTCGATGTCTGTCCGAAGGGCCTGAATCCGACCAAGGCGATTGGCAAGATCAAGGAACTGATGGTCCGCCGGACGGTCTAGTTTCAAGCAGTTTTTTTATCGCCGCGCGCTCCGGGATCGGGTCCTCCCGGAGAGCGGCACGCCGAAGGGCGGCGCGGGTTGCAGGCATTGTGCCGCCGGGCCGTTCCCAGGCGGCAACGCCCCTGCGGGGCGCGGCGCGTAGGGCCTTCATTTAGGTGTAACGATGAGCAGGCTTACTGAACTGGAGCGGGCGCGACTGCGTTGGCGGGCGCGCCGCGGCTTGCTCGAAAACGACTTGATCATCACCCGGTACCTCGACGCCCATGAAGCCGAGCTCACCGACGATGATGTAGCCGCATTGACGCAGCTCTTCGAGATGGGAGACAACGATCTTCTCGACCTGCTGCTGGCCCGCAAGGAACTCGAGGGCGCGCTGGACACGCCCCGGCTCCGCAACATCATCGGCCAGATGCGGTCGCTCTGATTAATTGAGAGGAAAAAACATGAACCTGTCTGACAAAAAAGCCACGCTATCCTTCTCGGACGGCAGCGCCCCCATCGAGTTTCCCGTCTACAAGGGCACGGTCGGTCCGGATGTGATCGATATCCGCAAGCTGTACGGCCAGACGGGCATGTTCACGTTCGACCCCGGCTTCATGTCCACCGCCGCCTGCGAATCGGGCATCACGTACATCGACGGCGACAAGGGCGAACTGCTGTACCGCGGCTTCCCCATCGAACAGCTGGCCGTGAACTGCGACTTCATGGACATCTGCTACCTGATCCTGAACGGCGAACTGCCGAACGCGACCCAGAAGGCCGATTTCGACTCGCAAGTGACCCATCACACGATGGTGAACGAGCAGCTGCACTTCTTCCTGCGCGGCTTCCGCCGCGACGCGCACCCGATGGCCGTCCTGACCGGCCTGGTCGGCGCGCTGTCGGCGTTCTACCACGACTCCACCGACATCACCAATCCCCAGCACCGTCACATCTCGGCCATCCGCCTGATCGCCAAGATGCCGACGCTGGTCGCGATGGCGTACAAGTACTCGCAAGGCCAGCCCTTCATCTATCCGCAGAACGACCTGTCCTACACGGGCAACTTCCTGCGCATGATGTTCGCCACGCCGTGCGAAGAGTACAAGGTCAATGAAGTCGTCGAGCGCGCGCTCGACCGCATCTTCATCCTGCACGCCGACCACGAGCAGAACGCCTCGACCTCGACCGTGCGCCTGTGCGGCTCGTCGGGCACCAACCCCTTCGCCGCCATCTCGGCCGGCGTGGCTTGCCTGTGGGGCCCGGCTCACGGCGGCGCCAACGAAGCTTGCCTGCAGATGCTCGAAGAACTGCAAGCCAACGGCGGCATCGCCAAGGTCGGCGAGTTCATGGAGAAGGTCAAGGACAAGAACTCGGGCGTGCGCCTGATGGGCTTTGGCCACCGCGTCTACAAGAACTACGACCCGCGCGCCAAGCTGATGCAGGAAACCTGCAAGGAAGTGCTCTCGGCCCTGGGCCTGGAAAACGACCCGCTGTTCAAGCTGGCCATGGAACTGGAACGCATCGCCCTGTCGGATCCGTACTTCGTGCAGCGCAAGCTGTACCCGAACGTGGACTTCTACTCGGGCATCGTGCAGCGCGCCATCGGCATCCCGACCTCGCTGTTCACGGCCATCTTCGCGCTGGCCCGCACGGTGGGCTGGATCGCCCAGTGGAACGAAATGCTGTCGGACCCCGACTACAAGATCGGCCGTCCCCGCCAGCTGTTCACCGGCTCGGTCACGCGCGACGTGCCCCCGATGGACAAGCGCTGATCCTTCCGCGCTTGCGCAGACAAACCCGCCCGCTGTGGCGGGTTTGTTTTTTTGGGCGGCGGGAACGGGCGCTTGCGCGTGGCGCCGAGCCAGGGCGGCTGGCATTGCCGGCGCTGTTTCATCAAGGCGGCATCCTGCAGGAAGGCTCGTTCGCGCAGATCATCGCCGACCCGAGGGTGCGCGACGTTTATCTGGGACGAGGGCGCGGCGCATGAACCTGCTGACGGTCAACCATCTGTCGTCCGGCTATGGCCGCATCCCGGTCCTGGACGGCGTCCGCTTCCATGTCGGCGAATCGGAGTTCCTGGGCGTGCTCGGCCACAACGGCATGGGCAAGTCCACGCTGCTCCAGACGCTGATGGGCGTGCTGCCCGCCAGCGCGGGCGAAGTCTGCCTGCAGGATGCGGACATCACCCGTCTGCCGTCGCATGCCCGCGCCCGCCTGGGCATGGGGTATGTGCCGCAGGGGCGCGGCATCTTTCCCGGCCTGTCGGTGCTGGACAACCTGCGCTTTTCCGCCAAGGCCAATCCCGGCCGCAGCATGGACGTGGAAGAGATCCTGGCCGAGTATCCGCGCTTGAAGCCCCTGGCTGGCCGCCCTGGCGGCGCCTTGAGCGGAGGCGAACAGCAATTGCTGGCGCTGGCGCGGGCCCTGGTCGCGCGGCCCCGGCGGCTGTTGCTGGACGAACCCACCGAAGGCATCCAGCCTTCCATCATCGACGAGATCGTGGACAAGCTGAAGGAGGTGCGCGCGCGCCTGGGGCTGACCATCGTGTTGGTGGAGCAGAACATCGACTTCATCCGCCAGCTGTCGGATCGCGTGCTGCTGATCCACAAGGGCGTCATCACGCGGGCGCTGCAGCCCGATGAGCTGACAGACGAGTCGGCGCTGGATCATTTCACCCAGCAGAAAGGAGGGCGAGCCGCTCGCGCAGCGGATTGAAACGCTGGGATACACAGGAGCTGATGCGTGTATCGACTCGCGTATCATGCTCAGCCATGATTCCCGTCGCGCTACCTTCGATCGAATCCCTGCTCCTGCTGTTCGCCTCGATGGGCGCGGGAGTGTGTCTGCTGATATGGCTGTTGCGGTTGCTGTTGAGCCGGCGGGCGCGTTCCCGCTTCGCCGCCAGGCCGGTGCTGGGCGTCGTGCTGATGCTGGTCCTGGCGCTGGCCGCCAGCTTCTACCTGTCATTCCAATACCAGGTGTGGCAGATTGACCGCGAATTCGCGCGCCGCGATGCCGCCCGACGCGTGACGCTGGCCCAGGCGCAGACGCTGGGCGGCGTGCTGATGCCGGCCGGCGCGCGGCTGACGCTGGCGAAGGAAGGTGAGCTGGAAACCTTCACCGAGGCGCTGTTCGACCCGCCGGCGCCGGCCTTTGGCCTGCGTGTCTCCCGTATCGAACGCTACCTGCACACCGACTACGATTCCAAGACGTACGAGGAGCTGCGCCGCTATCCGCACACCATCCACCTGTGGGGCGAGGGGCCGCAGCAGGTCGAGGGCTGGTTGTGCGATACGAGCCAGAAACTGCGCCTGCGCGTGGAGGACGAAGGGACGCGGCCAGAATTCGCCGAATGCGTGCTGGCCGGGGGCAATGCCATCGAAGGGGGCGTGGGGCGCTGGCCGGCCGGAACCGAGTTGCTGCGTATGGGGGGAGGCGTCGTCTACACGGATGGGCACCGCGAGCCGGTGAACTGGATGGTTCGCGTGCGCGATCCGCTGGGACTGCCGCTGGCGGGCCTGACGCTGGGCCGGCCCACGGTTCAGCTGGATGAAAACCGCCAGCTGCTGGCGGTGTCGGATGCCGAGCTGGCCTGCCCCTTGACGCTGGGCGAGATGCGCTATCCGGCGGGCACGCAGGTGAAGACGGCGGGCTATCCGCTGCGCCAGCGCTTTCCGTCGCAGTCCTGGGTGTTCAGCCCGGTGGCGCCCGGCCAGGCGACGCGCGCGGGTCAGTCGCAGCCGGTGAACGATGGCACGTCGGTGGTGCAGGCGCCGGACGGCGCCGTGCTGGGCGTGCTGTCCAACGAAGAGGCCGGCGTGCTGCGCTTCGCGCGGATCATCGTCAACGAGACGGATCCGCAGGAACCGCCGGTGCGCTGCCCCTGATGCGCGGGCGCCGCGACGTCAGGGCGCGGACGACGGGAACGTGACGGTCAGCGCGATGCCTCGGTCCTGCAGCCCGACCCCCAGCGTGATGTCCGCGCCGTGGCGCCGGGCGATCTGCGCGACCAGCGCCAGGCCGATGCCGCTGCCGCGCTCGCCGCTGCCCGCCACGCGGTGGAAGCGGTCGAAGACGCGCTGCCGTTCCTGCGGCGCAATGCCGGGGCCGTTGTCCGCTACCTTCAGCACCGCGCCGCCGTCTTGCCTGTCGCGGCACGACACCATCACCTGGCCGCCCGCGGGCGTGTAGCGCAGCGCGTTGTCCAGCAGATTGCGCAGCAGCACGCCCAGCGCATCCAGGTTGCCCATGACGGCGCAGGGCTGCGTGTCCAGGACGATGCGCTGTTGCTTGCGCTGGGCGGCGGCCTCGTAGTCGCGCGCGATCATGTTCGCTAGCTGGTCCAGGCGCAGCGTTTCCGGCACGCTGTCGCACAGGGTATCGGTGCGGGCCTGGTCCAGCAGCTGTTCGGTCAGGCGGCCGGTGCGTATGGCCACGGCGCGCAGCTTGTCCACGGCTTCGGCGCGTTGCGGCGTGTCGGGGCTGCGCGCCACCAGTTCGGCCTGGGCGCTGAGCGCGGCCAGCGGCGTGCGCAGCTCATGGGCGGCGTTGGCAAGGAATTCACGCTCGCGCTCGACCGTCGCGCGCTGGCGTTCGAGCAACTGGTTGATCGAATCGATGAACGGCCGCAGCTCGGCCGGCATGCCCGCCAGCGGCACCAATGTCTGATCCTGCGGCTGGCGTCGCAGGATCATGTCGCCCGCGCGGTCCACCGGCTTGAAGGCCCGGCGCATCACGCCCAGGGCCGCGGCCACGAGCAGCAGGAACATCAGCGTGGCGAAGATCAGGCCGCGCGTCAGGCGGTGGACATAGTTTTCCCGCAACGCCTGGGTGGATTTGGCGGCCTGGACCTGGACGCGGCCGCTGGCGTCGTTGAGGGCATAGACGCGCCAAGTCTGTCCGCCAGAATCAGAAGTGGCATAGCCGGGTTTGAAGTCGACGACGAAGGGCGCGTCCGGCGTGTCTGGCGTGCGCTGCAGCAGCCGGCGATCAGCCAGAGACCAGACCTGCACGCGGGTCTGATCGGCGTCCTCCTCGGGCGTGGTGGCGACCGCCAGGCCCGCGCCGGGCGCGCGTTCGAGCAGACTGTCCGGCGCCAGCGTCATGGCCTGCACCGCCGCATCGCGCAGGGACTGGTCCCATTGGCCGGTCTGCTCGTCGGTCACCATGCGGTGCTGGAGCGCGAAGGCCGCGAACCAGGCGAGCGTCATCGTCAGCAGTAAGGCGGCCGCCAGGCGCTTGCGCAGGGATTTCATGGCGTATCGCCTGTTTCGATGCGGTAGCCCACGCCGTGCGCGGTGACGATCAGGCCTTCGCCGAGCTTGCGCCGCAACTGGTGGACATAGACCGCCACGGTATTGCTCTCGATGGTGCCGCTGCCGCCATATACCGCCACCTCCAGCTGTTCGCGGCTGACGGTCTGGCCCATGCGCTCCATCAGGGCCAGCAGCGTGCGGTATTCGTGGGCGCTGAGGCTGACTTCCCTGCCGGCGCGCGTGACGATCTGGCGGGCCGGTTCGATCGCCACATCGCCCCGGCGCATGGCCGAGACCACGGTGTTGCTGCTGCGGCGCAGGACGGCGCGCAGCCGGGCCTGCAGTTCGTCGAGCTGGAACGGCTTGACGATGTAGTCGTCGGCGCCGGCGTCCAGGCCGGCGACGCGTTCGCTCAGGCGGTCGCGCGCGGTGATGATGAGCACGGGCGTGGCGTCGTAGCGCGCGCGCATCGAGGCCAGTACCTTCAGGCCGCTGCCCTCGGGCAGCCCCAGGTCCAGCAGCACCGCCTTGTAGTCGTGCTCGACCAGGGCGAGGCGGGCGTCGGACAGGCTGCGGACCCAGTCCACCCGCGCGCCGTCCTGCGTCAGGCCGGCGCACACCGCGTCGCCGAGCATGGCGTCGTCTTCAACGAGCAAGATCCGCAAGGGGCCTCCGGGCCGCCGGGACAGGGCGCGAGGCGCGGTCCCCGGGGCTTAAAAAATTCTTAAAAGGTCCCCGCCAGAATGCGGCGCTGGGGTTACAGGCCCCTGGCCGGCGACGTTCCCGGCCGTGATCAACCGCCTGGAGCATGAACCTTGATGAAAGTAAGTATGGGCATATTAACAAGCCGTTTCCTGGCAACCGCGGCATCGATGCTGGCGGCGGCCGCCGTCCAGGCCGAGGGCGGCGGCCGGAATGTCGTGGGGCTGGGGGTGGGCGTAGTGCCGGTCTACCAGGGCTCCAGCGAGTACCGCACACTGCCGGTGCCCATGCTGAACTATGAGTCGGGCAGCTTCTTCGTGACCCCGCGCGCCGGCCTGCCGGCCATGGGATTGAAGACGCGGCTGGCGCAGGATTGGGAGGCCGGCGTATTCGTCGGCATGGGCCTGAACCGCGATTCCAGCGATGCCGATCGCCTGAAAGGACTGGACGATATCGACTACCACGCGACCTATGGCGCCTTCGTGGAATGGCGCCCGGGCCCCTACGCGCTGGGCCTGGCCTACCGCCAGGCCGCCCATAAAGGCTATGGCGGCGTCATGGAGCTGCGCGCCAGCTACCTGGCCTGGCGCGACGACAGCAATGCGCTGCGCGTGGGCGTCAACGCCGAATGGGCCAACGGCGACGCCATGCAGACCTGGTACGGCGTCACGCCGGGCCAGGCCGCCCGCAGCCGCGCCGGTCTGCACGCCTATTCCCCGTCTTCGGGCTTACAGTCGGCGTCGCTGTATGCCGCCTGGTCGCATCAGCTGTCCGCGCGCTGGAGCACGGTCGCCACGCTGGGCGTATCGACGGTGCTGGGCGACGCCCGCGACAGCCCGTTGGTCGAGCGCGACAGCAATGTGTTCGGCAGCGTGGGCATGGTCTACGCGTTCTGAGCGGGTCCGATGAAGCGCTTGCAGGACATGGAAATGTTCGCCGAGGTCGCGGCGCGCGGCAGCTTCAGCCTGGCGGCCGCCGCGCTGGGGCTGCCACGGTCCACGCTGTCGCGCAGGCTGGCGGGGCTTGAGCGCTCGGTCGGCCTGAGCCTGCTCAGCCGCAGCACGCGCAAGCTGGCGCTGACCGAGGCCGGCCAGCTATACCTGAAGCGCTGCCGGCGCATCCTGGCCGAGGCCCGGCTCGTCCATGAGGAACTGCAGGACGGCAACGCGCCCTTCGAGGGCCTGCTGCGCGTCAATCTGCCGGCGGGCTTCGCCACCGAGGCGCTGGCCGGGGCCTTCGTGGACTTCACGCGGCGCTATCCCGGCATGCGGCTGCAGCTGAACCTGGCCAATCCGGAGCACGCGGGCCGCGTGTTCGACGCGGCGGACCTGACCCTGTGCGTGGGCGAGCCGCCGGTATCGTCGCGCGTCGCGCATCATCTGGGTTTCGTGTCCGGCGGGCTGTATGCCGCCGAGGCCTATCTGGCGGCCAGGGGCGAACCGGCGCATCCGTCGGACCTGCGCGAGCAAGATTGCATCGGCTTCAGGCTGCGCGCCGATGGCTTGGCGGCGCGCTGGCCGCTGGCCTGCGGCGACGAGCGCGTCGAGGTGCGGCCCGCGAGCCGTTTCTCGGTCAATGAAGCCGGCATGGCGCGGCGGCTCGCGGCGCTGGGCGCCGGCGTGGCCGCGCTGGGCGGCGACCAGGAACCCTATGTGCGCGCGGGCATGTTGCGCAGGATCCTGCCGCAATGGCGCGTGGCGCCGCTGCCCGTCCATGCGCTGACCGAGACCAGTCTGCTGCCCGCGCGGGTGCGGGCGCTGGCCGGGCATCTGGCGCGGCGCCTGGACTGAGCCTGGCGCGGCGCTACATGCCGATGCCGCGCGCCATCAGCACCGCGCACAGCGGCAGCAGGATGAACAGGTGCGATTCGATCATGACCCAGCGCCGGGCGCGGCGGATCTCGGGCTCGGAGGGCACGAAGCCCGGCTGCTGGCGCGCCTGCTTCTGCCAGCGCAGGAAGCTGAGCGTGGGCGGGATCGAACAGAGCCCGATCACGATGAAGAGCGTGATCTTGGCGTGGAACCAGGGATTGGACATATAGAAGGCGGCGCCCTTGGCGCCCAGCGTCAGGCGCAGCAGGCCCGTGGCCAGCACGGCCAGCGCCGAGAACATGTAGACGCGGTCATAGAGCGCGAGCCGGCGCACCGTGTCCGGCGCCAGGCCGGGGCGCAGCAGCACGGCCTCGGCGGTCATGACGACCACCAGCACGAAGATGGCGAGATAGTGGATCCAGGCGAGCAGGGCGTCTTGCAGCATGACGGTGTCCAGAAACGGGGAGTGGGGATGCCCAGTTTTTAACACCGAGGCGCGGGACGGCACCAGCGCGCCGGCATGACAGCGGCCGTCAGTGGGCATTCTTCGCGTGGCGCGAGGAGGACGGCGCGCCGGCGTTCCCGGCCAGACCGTGCGCGCGAAAAAAAAGGGCGCCCCCTTTGGGGCGCCCTGCCTGCGATACCGCGCGCCGGCTTAGCGGCGGCGGGCGGCCTCGGCAGCTTCCTGCTGCGCGTCCACCACGGCCAGCGCCGTCATGTTGACGATGCGGCGCACGGTGGCGCTGGTGGTCAGGATGTGCACGGGGCGGGCCGCGCCCAGCAGGATCGGACCCATCGCCACGCCATTGCTGCCGGTCATCTTCAGCATGTTGTAGGTGATGTTGCCGGTGTCCAGGTTGGGCATGACCAGCAGGTTGGCGCGACCCTTCAGGGTGCTGTCCGGATAGGCCAGCACGCGGATCTTCTCCGACAGCGCGGCGTCGGCGTGCATTTCACCGTCCACTTCCAGGTCGGGGGCGCGTTCCTGCACGCGCTGGCGGGCGGCGGCCATCTTGCGCGACGACTCGGTCTGGCGGCTGCCGAAGTTCGAGTGCGACAGCAGCGCGATCTTCGGCACCACGCCAAAGCGCAGCATCTCGTCGGCGGCCTGGATGGTGATGCTGGCGAGTTCCTCGGCCGAGGGGTTCTCGTTGACGTGCGTGTCGGTGACGAACAGCGTCTGGTCGGGCAGCATCAGCACGTTCAGCGCGGCGTAGGTCTGGCCTTCCTTCTTGCCGATGATCTCGTCGATGTACTTGAGCTGGTTGTCGTACTTGCTGGCCACGCCGCACAGCAGCGCGTCGGCATCGCCACGGCGCAGCAGCATCGCGCCGATCAGCGTGTTGTGCTTGCGGATCATCGCCTTGGCGATGGCCGGCGTCACGCCCTCGCGGCCCTTGAGCTGGTAGTAGGCGTTCCAGGTCTCGTTGAAGCGGCCGTCGTCCTCGGGATCGACGATCTCCAGGTTCACGCCCGGCGTCATGCGCAGGCCGAACTTCTTGATGCGCATCTCGATGACGGAGGGGCGGCCGATCAGGATGGGCTGGGCCAGCTTCTCGTCGATGACGGTCTGCACGGCGCGCAGCACGCGCTCGTCTTCGCCATCGGCGTAGATGACGCGCTTGGGCGCCTTCTTGGCCTGGGCGAACAGCGGGCGCATCAGCTGGCCCGAGTGGTACACGAAGCCCATCAGCTTCTGGCGGTAGGCCTCGATGTCCTCGATGGGACGGGCGGCCACGCCGGACTCGGCGGCGGCCTGGGCCACGGCCGGGGCGATCTGCACGATCAGGCGCGGATCGAAGGGCTTGGGGATGATGTAGTCGGGGCCGAACGACAGTTCCTGGCCGGCGTAGGCGCGGGCCACTTCGTCGTTCTGCTCGGCCTGGGCCAGGTCGGCGATGGCCTTCACGCAAGCCAGCTTCATTTCTTCCGTGATGCACGAGGCGCCGGCGTCCATGGCGCCGCGGAAGATGAAGGGGAAGCACAGCACGTTGTTGACCTGGTTCGGGTAGTCCGAACGGCCGGTGGCGATGATGCAGTCGGGGCGCGCGGCCTTGGCGACTTCCGGGCGGATTTCCGGCTCGGGGTTGGCCAGGGCCAGGATCAGCGGACGGTCGGCCATGGTCTTGACCATGTCGGCGGTCAGCACGCCGGCGGTCGAGCAGCCCAGGAACACGTCGGCGCCGTCGACCACGTCGGCAAGCGTGCGCGCGTCGGTCTTCTGCGCATAGCGCTTCTTGTTGGCTTCCATGTTTTCATCGCGGCCTTCCCAGATCACGCCGCGCGAGTCCACCACGTAGATGTTCTCGCGCTTGACGCCCAGGTGCACCAGCAGGTCCAGGCAGGCGATGGCGGCGGCGCCGGCGCCCGAGCAGGCCAGCTTGACCGAGCCGATGTCCTTGTTCACGACCTTCAGGCCGTTCAGGATGGCGGCCGACGAGATGATGGCGGTGCCGTGCTGGTCGTCGTGGAAGACCGGGATCTTCATGCGCTCGCGCAGCTTCTTCTCGATGTAGAAGCACTCGGGCGCCTTGATGTCCTCGAGGTTGACGCCGCCCAGCGTGGGCTCCAGCGCCGCGATGATGTCGACCAGCTTGTCGGGGTCGTTCTCGGCCAGTTCGATGTCGAACACATCGATGCCGGCGAACTTCTTGAACAGGCAGCCCTTGCCTTCCATGACAGGCTTGGCGGCCAGCGGGCCGATGTTGCCCAGGCCCAGCACGGCGGTGCCGTTGGTGATCACGCCCACCAGGTTGCCGCGCGAGGTGTACTTGGACGCGGCGTCGTCGCCCTGGTCGAAGATGGCCATGCACGCGGCGGCCACGCCCGGCGAGTAGGCCAGCGACAGGTCGTCCTGGTTGGCCAGCGTCTTGGTCGGGGTGACGGAGATTTTGCCCGGGGTCGGGTAGGCGTGGTAGTCCAACGCCAATTTAGCGAGAGTGTCGTCCATGGGGATAGGGCCTGCGAGGGCCATCAACGGTGAAACAGAAACGGGAAACAAAAATGCGGGCCTGGGGCCCGCGTATTCTTTGAGGAAATGCCTGGGAACGTCCGTATTTCACCAGAAAGCGGGCGCGAGCGCTTGCTGCGCCGCAACGAGCGGCGGATTCAGGGTGGACTTTGATCAAGCCGGCGCGTGATCGTGGTGGGGAATCCGCGCGGTTCGGGGTAGGGGCGAGCCGCGAAAGGAATGGGGGACGCGGAGAGGGGGGAATGCAGGCCTGGGACAAGTCCGACTGCGGGCCTCGATTCGGGAGCGGGTCGGTGGGGAATGGGTAGCGGAGAGGCGGCCATGCCGCAATGGCGCGGCCGCCTCTCCGTGTTTCATTGCGCCCAGGGCGGCGTCTGGCGCGTTGCCGCGCCCAGCCGCTCACGCAGCGCCTGGACGTCGGCCGTGCGTCCCAGGCTGTCCAGCGCCTGCAGCACGATCCAGTCGCGACTGACCTCGAAGAAGTCGCGCAGTTGCGCCCGCGTGTCGCTGCGGCCGAAGCCGTCGGTGCCCAGCGTGCGGTAGGGCGCGGGCACCCAGGCGCGGATCTGTTCGGGCACGGCGCGCACGTAGTCGCTGGCCGCAATGACGGGCGCCTGGCTGCCGCCCAGGCAGGCCTGGACCCAGTCGGCGTCCGTGGCCGCCGGCAGGCCCAGCAGGCGCGCGCGCTCGGCCTCGCGGCCGTCGCGCGCCAGTTCGGAATAGCTGGTCACGCTCCAGACCTCGGCGTCCACGCCGTATTCGTCGCGCAGGCGGTCGGCCGCCAGTTCGGCCTCGCGCAGCATCGGGCCCGAGCCCAGCAGGCGCACCTGGGCCTGGCCGCGCGCCGGGCGCAGCCGGTACAGGCCGCGCAGGATGCCCGCGCGCGCCGCCGGGTCCGCCGGCATGTCGGGCTGGGCCAGGTTCTCGTTGGTGACGGTCAGGTAGAAGAATTCGTCGTGCTGCTCGTCCAGCATGCGGCGCATGCCGTATTCCACGATCACGGCGACCTCGTAGGCATAGGCCGGATCGTAGGCGCGGCAGTTGGGCACGGTGGCCGCCGTCAGGTGGCTGGAGCCGTCCTGGTGCTGCAGACCCTCGCCGCCCAGCGTGGTGCGGCCGGAAGTGGCGCCCACCAGGAAGCCGCGCGTGCGCTGGTCGGCGGCGGCCCAGATCAGGTCGCCGATGCGCTGGAAGCCAAACATCGAGTAATAGATATAGAACGGCAGCATGGGCAGGCCGTTCACCGAATAGCTGGTGCCGGCGGCGGTCCAGGACGAGATCGCGCCGGCCTCGGTGATGCCTTCCTCCAGGATCTGGCCGTCGCGCGCCTCGCGGTAATAGAGCACCGAGCCGATGTCCTCCGGCTCGTACAGCTGGCCCTGCGCCGAATAGATGCCGATCTGGCGGAACAGGTTGGCCATGCCGAAGGTGCGCGCCTCGTCGGCCACGATGGGCACGATGCGCGGGCCCACGGTCGCGTCCTTGAGCAGGGCGGTCAGCATGCGCACGATCGCCATGGTCGACGACATGTCCTTGCCGTCGGCCTCCAGCGCGAAGCGGCCCCACTGCGCGACCTCGGGCGCGGGCAGGCGCGGCGACTGCATGTTGCGGCGGGGGATGTGGCCGCCCAGCGCCGCGCGGCGCGCCTGCAGGTGGCGGATTTCGGCGCTGTCGGGCGCCGGGCGGTAGAACTTCAGCGCCAGGCAGTCGGCGTCCGAGATCGGCAGCGCGAAGCGGTCGCGGAAGGCCAGCAGCGCCTCGTCATCCAGCTTCTTCTGCTGGTGCGTGGTCATCTTGCCCTGGCCGGCCGTGCCCATGCCGAAGCCCTTCTTGGTCTGAGCCAGGATGACGGTGGGCTGGCCGCGGTGGCGCGCGGCGCGATGGTAGGCGGCGTGGATCTTCACCATGTCGTGGCCGCCACGGTGCAGGCGGTCGATGGCGTCGTCGGTCCAGTCGGCCACCAGCGCCGCCAGCTCGGGGTTCTGGTTGAAGAAATGCGCGCGGTTGAAGGCGCCGTCATTGGCGGCGAAGGTCTGGAACTGGCCATCCACCGTGTTGGCGAAGGCGCGCGCCAGCGCGCCGGTGGCGTCGCGCCGCAGCAGCGCGTCCCAGTCGCTGCCCCAGACCAGCTTGATGACGTTCCAGCCGGCGCCCGCGTACAGCGTTTCCAGCTCGTCGATGATGCGGCCGTTGCCGCGCACCGGGCCGTCCAGGCGCTGCAGGTTGCAGTTGACCACGAACACCAGGTTGTCGAGCTTTTCGCGCGCGGCCAGCGTCAGCGCGGCGATGGATTCGGGCTCGTCCATCTCGCCGTCGCCGAAGATGCCCCAGACCTTGCGTTCGCTGGCCGGCGCCAGCGAGCGGTGTTCCAGGTAGCGCATGAAGCGGGCCTGGTAGATGGCGTTGATCGGGCCGATTCCCATCGAGCCGGTGGGGAACTGCCAGAAGTCCGGCATCAGCCACGGGTGCGGATAGGACGACAGTCCGCGCAGGCCGCGCGCCCGCGCCGTGATCTCCTGGCGGAAATGCGCCAGGTCCTCGTCGTTCAGGAAGCCTTCGAGGTAGGCGCGCGCATAGACGCCCGGCGCGGAGTGCGGCTGCATGTAGACCAGGTCGCCGGGACCGTCCGGGCCCTGCGCGCGGAAGAAATGATTGAAGCCCACCTCGAACAGGTCGGCGGCCGAGGCATAGCTGGCGATGTGGCCGCCCAGCTCGCCGTGCGCCTGGTTGGCCCGCACCACCATGGCCAGCGCGTTCCAGCGATTGATGCGGGCGATGCGCTCTTCCACCGCCAGGTTGCCGGGGAAGGGCGGCTCCTGGTCGGCCGGGATGGTGTTCAGATAGGCGCTGCGGGTCTGGCCGTTGGCGCGCAGCCCCAGCGACGCGGCGTGGGCCAGCAGATTCTCCAGCACGTAACCGGCGCGGCCAGGGCCGGCGCTCTGCGCCAGCGCCTGCAGGGCCTCGCGCCATTCGGCGGTTTCGGCGGGATCGGCGTCCTCGGTGGCGGCTTGCCGGAGGTCTTGCCCGGCGTTCGGATGGCTGGCGTCGCACATGGTGAAATCGTCTCCTGTTATAGCGCTCATGCTAGACCCTGGCCTCCGGTATGAGTGTCCAAATTCCCGTGCGGTATCGTAGGGATTCAGCATAATCTTCCGCGATCTTTTTCGCTGGCGGCAGTTTCTGCCGTGCAAGGCGTTTGATGTCGCGCGACCACTGGGCGGACGCGGGCAGGCTAGAATTCGCGGTTTGGCAAAAAAACCAACCGGCAAACCTACAGGGCGACATGCCCCTAAGGCCGGGCGCCACGGCGCGGACCAGAAGTCCGAAACGTGGCCGCCCGGCCAGTGAAAAGGAGACTTCAATGGCTCAACCCATCAGCGTCCCGGCAAACGTGACGCTGCCGGAACTGACGTTCCGCGGCGTCCTGCTGGGCGCACTGATCACCGTCATCTTCACGGCTTCGAACGTGTTCCTCGGGCTGAAGGTTGGCCTGACCTTCTCGTCCGCCATCCCGGCGGCCGTGATTTCCATGTCCGTGCTGCGCCTGTTCAAGGACGCCAACATCCTTGAAAACAACATGGTGCAGACGCAGGCTTCGGCGGCGGGCACGCTGTCGTCCATCATCTTCATCCTGCCCGCCCTGGTCATGATGGGCTACTGGCAGGGCTTTCCGTTCTGGCAGACCCTGGGCATCTGCGCCGCCGGCGGCATGCTGGGCGTGATGTTCTCGATTCCGCTGCGCCACGTCATGGTGGTGCAGAGCGAGCTGCCCTATCCCGAGGGCGTGGCCGCGGCCGAGATTCTCCGGGTGGGCAGCGCCGAGCGCGCTCAGGAAGCGCAGGCCGACACCGCGCCGGGCAAGGCGGCCAAGCCCGCCGCCACCGGCATGGCCGATATCGCGGCCGGCGGCGTGGTCGCCGCGGCGGTGAGCTTCGCCGCCAGCGGCCTGCGGGTGCTGGGCGAGAGCGTGAGCGGCTGGTTCGCGCTGGGCGGGGCGGTGTTCCGCCTGCCCATGGGCTTTTCGCTGGCGCTGCTGGGCGCCGGCTACCTGATCGGCATCGTGGCCGGCATGGCCATGCTGACCGGTCTGGTGATCGCCTGGGGCATCGCCGTGCCGGTGTTGACCTCCATGGGCGACCTGCCGACCGGCAAGACGCTGGCGCAGTACGCCACCGGCATCTGGTCTTCGCAGGTGCGCTTCATCGGCGCCGGCGTGATCGGCGTGGGCGCGATCTGGACCCTGGCCACGTTGTTCATGCCGATGGCGCGCGGCGTCAAGGCCTCGTTCTCGGCCCTGAGCAAGGCGGGCAAGGCCCGCGCCGGCCAGGCGCCGCGCACCGAGCGCGACCTGTCGGCGGGCTGGATCTCCCTCGTCACGCTGGTGCTGGTGGCCATCCTGGTCGTCACGTTCCAGGTCTTCCTGGCCGACGCGCCGCTGTCGGCGGCTGCCGTCTGGAAGCTGGTCGCCTACGCCGTGCTGTTCGCCTTCGTCTTCGGCTTCCTGGTGGCGGCGGCCTGCGGCTACATGGCCGGCCTGGTGGGCACGTCGTCCAGCCCGATCTCGGGCGTGGGCATCGTCGCCATCGTGCTGGTCTCGCTGCTGATGCTGGTCCTGGGCGGCGAGCTGCTGGAAGCGAAGAACGGCGTGCAGATGACCATCGCGCTGGCGATCTTCAGCACCTCGGCGGTGGTGGCGGTGGCCTCGATCGCCAACGACAACCTGCAGGACCTGAAGACCGGCTGGCTGGTGGGCGCGACGCCCTGGCGCCAGCAGGTGGCGCTGCTGATCGGCTGCGTGCTCGGCGCCGCCGTGATCTCGCCGGTGTTGGAACTGCTGTATAACGCCTACGGCTTCGCCGACGCCATGCCGCGCGAAGGCATGGATCCGGGCCAGGCCCTGTCCGCGCCGCAGGCGACGCTGATGCTGGCGATCGCGCGCGGCATCTTCTCGCACCAGCTGAACTGGACCATGATCCTGATCGGCATGGCGGTGGGCGTGGGCCTGATCGCGGTCGACGCCATCATGCAGCGCACCTGCCGCGTGGCGCGCATGCCGGTGCTGGCCGTGGGCATCGGCATCTACCTGCCGCCCACCGTCGCCGCGCCGCTGGTGGCGGGCGCCTTGCTGGCCTGGGCGCTGGAGCGCGCGCTGCGCCGCCGCGCCGCGGCCGCCGGCCAGCGCTATGACGACTACGCCGACGCCGCCAACCGGCGCGGCGTGCTGATCGCCTCCGGCCTGATCGTGGGCGAGAGCCTGGTGGGCGTGCTGATGGCCGCCATCATCGGCGCCTCGGGCAGCGAAGCGCCGCTGGCCCTGGTCGGCGCGGACTTCGGCGTCACCGCCTCGTACCTGGGGCTGGCCGTGTTCGCGTTCGTGGCCGTGTTGTTCTGGCGCCGGGTGATGCGCCTGGCCTGAGCGATTCCCGGGATCGGCCCGCCGTCGGCAGACCGGCGGCGGGCGGCCATCCTGATGCCGGCCCGCGATCGCGGGCCGATTTTCTTGTTCAATTCCCCGATTCGCGGGCCAGCTCGTCCAGCAGGCTGCCATAGGCCTGCACGGCCAGCTGGATGTCGTCGCTGGTGGTGGTTTCCAGCGGATTGTGGCTGATGCCGTGGTTCTGGCCGCGCACGAACAGCATGGCCTGCGGCATGATTTCATGCAGCTTCATGGCGTCGTGGCCGGCGCCGCTGGCCATGCAATGCGGCGGCAGGCCCTGCGCGGCGATGGCGCGCTCCCAGCGCTGCTGCCATCGCGGATGGCTGGGCGCGGCCGAGGCGTGCATGGTCTGCTCCGTCGTCTGGCGCAGGCCGCGGCGCGCGCAGATGGCGTCCAGCTCGGCCAGCACGTCGCGGGCCAGCGCGTCGCGTTGCGCATCGCTGGGCGCGCGCAGGTCCAGGCTGAACCGGCATTCCCCGGGCACCACGTTGATCGAGCCGTTCGGCACCTCCAGCATGCCAACCGTGCCGACCGAGCCCGCGTCGGCCGCGGCGCGCCGTTCCACGTACAGCAGCAGTTCCGCCGCAGCCGTGGCCGCGTCGCGGCGGCTGCCCATGGGCGTGGTGCCGGCGTGGCTGGCCATGCCCTGGATGCGCACGCGGTAGCGCACGCAGCCATTGATCGAGGTCACGGCGGCCAGCGGCAGGCCCAGCTCGTACAGCACCGGGCCCTGCTCGATATGCACCTCGATGAAACCCAGGTAGCGCGCCGGATCGCGGCGCAGCCGGGGAATGTCCTCGGCACGCAGGCCGGCGCGGCGCAGCGCCTCGCGCATGCTGATGCCGTCGGCGTCCACCTGGTCCAGCCAGGCGGGCTGGAAGTCGCCGGTCAGCGCGCCGGATCCCAGGAAGGTGGCGGGATAACGCTGGCCTTCTTCTTCCGCGAAGGCGACCACCTCGATCTGGAACGGCAGCCGCCGGCCCTGGCGGCTCAGCTCGCGCACGCAGGCCATGGGCACGAAGATGCCCAGGCGGCCGTCGTACTTGCCGGCGTTGCGCACCGTGTCGTAGTGGCTGCCGGTCAACAGGATGGGGGCGTCCGCCGTGGCGGCGCGATAGCGGCCGACGACATTGCCGACCGCGTCGATGCCGACCTCGTCGAAGCCGCAGTCGCGCATCCAGGTTTCGATCTGGCGGGCGCAGGCCCGGTGGGCGTCGGTCAGGTAAGTGACGGTGAGCTGGCCGCGCTCGGCGTAGCCGGGATCGCTGTGCGCGCTCAGCTGCTCATGCCAGTCCCAGATGTCCTCGCCCAGTTCCGGCCTGTCGTCGAAGCCGTCGCGCAGCCGCAGTTCGGCGTTGCGATGGAGCGCGATCAGCGTCTCCTGCCTTTCGATGTCGGACGGATTGTCCAGGCGGCGCGCGAGGCTGGCGACCGCCTGGCCCGTATCCAGTTCACGGCCGCGCGCATCGCGCGAAGCCAGCACCGGATCGTGGCCATGGCGTTCGCGATAGGTGGCGGCCAGTCCGGCCAGCGCGTCCCGCTCCGTAGCTGTGCCGCCCTCGGGGAGCGGGCTGGCGCCGGCGCGGATCAGCGCCGCCAGCGCCTCGCCGCCCGCGCCATCGACGGCGCGGCGCAAGGCCTGCTTGAGCTGGGCCAGCGTGGCGTAGGGGCGTTCCGCCAGCGCCCGGGCCGCGATTCCGGGCGCGCCCGGGTACAGCGCGGCCAGCATGCTGGCGGCGTCGTCGGCGGTCGAGGCGTTGAGTCGGGCTAGCGTATGGGGCATGGCGTGCATCCGTGAGAGGGCAGGGGCGGGTAAGGGCCAGACACCATAGCCCGAATCCCGTCGCGGTCATATACATGAATGCATGGGTTGCATCGCCGAGCCGTCTCAGCGCAGGTCGCCGCAAGGCCAGCCCAGCGCGCCGTAGGCGCCCGGCTCAACCGTTGCGGTAGAGAAAGCTGTAGGCGTTGATCGCCGGCACCCCCCCGAGATGCGCGTACAGCACCCGCGAGCCGGCGGGAAACTCGCCGCGCCGGACCTTGTCCATCATGCCCTGCATGGATTTGCCCTCGTAGACCGGGTCAGTCATCATGCCCTCCAGCTGCGCGCACAGGCGGATCGCCTCGTTGGTCTCGGCCGAGGGCAGGCCATAGGCCGGATAGGCGTAGCGCGTGTCCAGCGTCACGTCGGCGTCCTCGATGGCGCGGCCCAGGCCGACCATGTCAGCGGTGCGGCGCGCGATGCGCAGGATCTGCGCCCGCGTCTGGTCCGGCGTGGCCGAGGCGTCGATGCCGATCACGCGGTCGGCGCGGCCATCGTCGGCGAAGCCCGCCACCATGCCGGCCTGCGTGCTGCCGGTGACGGCGCAGACCACGATGTAGTCGAATTTGAAGCCCAGCCCGGCTTCCTGGCGCCGCACTTCCTCGGCGAAGCCCACATAGCCCAGTCCGCCCAGTTCATGATCCGAGGCGCCGGCCGGAATGGCGTAGGGCTTGCCGCCACGGCGGCGCACGTCCTCCAGCGCCTCTTCCCAGCTGCGCCGGAAGCCGATGTCGAAACCCTGGTCCACCAGCCGCACGTCGGCGCCCATCAGCCGGCTCATCATGATGTTGCCGACCCGGTCGTAGACGGCGTCCGAGTAGTCCACCCAGTTTTCCTGCACCAGCACGCACTTCAGGCCCAGCTTGGCCGCCACCGCCGCGACCATGCGCGTGTGGTTGGACTGGATGCCGCCGATGGTGACCAGCGTGTCGCAACCCTGTTCCAGCGCCTGCGGGATCAGGTATTCCAGCTTGCGCAGCTTGTTGCCGCCAAAGGCCAGGCCGCTGTTGCAGTCCTCGCGCTTGGCGTAGAGCTCGACCTTGCCGCCCAGGTGGGCCGACAGACGGTCCAGTTTTTCGATGGGCGTGTCGCCGAAGGTCAGGCGGTGGCGGGGGAAGCGTTGCAAGTCCATGAGGGCTCCTTTGGCGTTTTCGAGCCGGGCCGGAAGCGGCGGTGGCTGAAAAAATCATAGGAATCATGGGCTTATGTGGTCAATTGCGTATTTTCTTGGTTTATTGATGTTTCATTCAAGTTTGTGGACTTGATATTCGTTTGAATTTATAAAAATGATCATTCATCAAAATTAAATTTAAAGGGACGGATACGATGGCCGCCATCTCCAGCCTGGACCGGATCGACCGCCAGATCCTGCGGGTGCTGCAAAAGGACGCGCAGATCACCAACCTGGACCTGAGCGCGCGGGTGAACCTCAGCCCGGCGGCCTGCCTGCGGCGGGTGGAAAAGCTGCGGGCCGAGGGCGTGATCCGCAAGACGGTGGCATTGCTGGAGCCGGCCGCGGCGGACATGGGGACGCTGGTGATCGTGGGCGTGGTGCTGGACCGCTCCACGCCCGAGGCCTTCACCGACTTCGAGGAGGCCGCGCGCGGCATCAGCGGCTGCCTGGAATGCCACCTGGTGGCGGGGGAGTTCGACTACTTCCTAATGCTGCGCATCCGCGACCTGGAGCGCTTCAACAAGCTGCACGCGGGCGAGATCATCAAGCTGCCGGGGGTAAGACAGATTCGCACCTTCTTCGTCTTGAAGGAGATCATGTCGACCACCGAATTGCCGCTATGACTGCCGCTGATACGAGGCAAAAGCGCAACACTGCGCCGCTGTCCGGTCGCTCATGATGCGCCGCCACATTTTTCGCGGACGGTATTTTGAATGCGAGTAGACGGCTCGATAGAAGGGGTTGCAAGGACATTCCCGCAGGCCGGGAAACGGCGGCAGACAGTCATTTTGCGTCACGCAATCGCAGCAAGACGCCCATAAACTCAAAGGGTTATACTCTTAATCCATACGGCTTTTAAGGGCTTGTACGCGCCTTCTGCCCCTGCTATCCGCTAACCGGGAAGCCCGTGTCGCGGAAGGTTTTTTCCTGCATCGTGTCGAGTGAAGCACTCGTAAAGGTGAAGCGATTATGTCTTCGGAAATAGAATCCCTATCCACGTCTTATCTGTTTGGGGGGAACGCCCCCTACGTTGAGGAGCTTTACGAAGCCTACCTCGACAACCCCGGTTCGGTGCCGGACAACTGGCGCGAATACTTCGACCAGCTGCAGCACGCTCCCGCCACCGACGGCCAGGAATCCACCCGCGACCAGGCCCACGCCCCCATCGTCGAATCGTTCGCCCAGCGCGCCAAGGCCAATGCCTTCGTGCAACGCGCCGCCGAACCCGACCTGAGCGTCGCCAGCAAGCAAGTCTCGGTGCAGTCGCTGATCGCCGCCTACCGTTCGCTGGGCTCGCGCTGGGCCGACCTCGATCCGCTCAAGCGCCAGGAACGTCCGCCGATCCCCGAACTCGATCCCGCCTTCTACGGCCTGACCGAAGCCGACCTGGACCAGACCTACTCGGCCACCAACACCTACTTCACGACCGCCAGCACCATGACGCTGCGCGACATCCTGAAGGCGCTGCGCGACACCTACTGCCGCAGCATCGGTGCCGAATTCACGCATATCTCCGACCCCGCCGCCAAGCGCTGGATCCAGGAACGCCTGGAAACCACCCTGGGCGCGCCGACCTACACGGTCGAGGAAAAGCGCCACATCCTGCAGCAGCTGACCGAGTCCGAAGGCCTCGAGCGCTTCCTGCACACCAAGTACGTCGGCCAGAAGCGCTTCTCGCTGGAAGGCGGCGAAAGCTTCATCGCCTCGATGGACGAAGTGGTGAACCACGCCGGTGAGAACGGCGTGCAGGAAATCGTGGTCGGCATGGCCCACCGCGGCCGCCTGAACCTGCTCGTGAACATCATGGGCAAGATGCCCGGCGACCTGTTCGCCGAGTTCGAAGGCAAGCACGCCGAAGGCCTGACCGACGGCGACGTGAAGTACCACAACGGCTTCTCGAGCGACCTGTCCACCCGTGGCGGTCCGGTGCACCTGTCGCTGGCGTTCAACCCGTCCCACCTGGAAATCGTCAACCCCGTGGTCGAAGGCAGCGCGCGCGCTCGCCAGGAACGCCGCGGCGACGCCGAGGGCAAGCAAGTGCTGCCGGTGCTGGTGCACGGCGACGCGGCCTTCGCCGGCCAGGGCGTGGTCATGGAAACCCTGAACCTGGCCCAGACCCGCGGCTACGGCACGGGCGGCACGCTGCACATCGTCATCAACAACCAGATCGGCTTCACCACGTCCGACCCGCGCGACTCGCGTTCGACGCTGTATTGCACCGACGTGGTCAAGATGATCGAAGCCCCGGTGTTCCACGTCAACGGCGACGATCCCGAAGCCGTGGTGTTCGTCACCAAGCTGGCGCTGGATTACCGCCTGCAGTTCCGCCACGACATCGTGGTCGACATCGTCTGCTTCCGCAAGCTGGGCCACAACGAGCAGGACACCCCCTCGCTGACGCAGCCGCTGATGTACAAGCGCATCGGCCATCACCCCGGCACGCGCAAGCTGTACGCCGACAAGCTGACCACGCAGGGCGTTCTGGCCGAAGGCGAAGCCGACCAGCTGGTCAAGGACTACCGCCAGCTGATGGAAGACGGCCAGCGCACCATCGAGCCGGTGCTGACCGACTACAAGAGCAAGTACGCCATCGACTGGTCGCCGTTCCTGGGCGCCAAGTGGACCGACCAGGCCGACACCGCCGTGCCGCTGGCTGAACTGAAGCGCATCGGCGAGCGCATCACCACGGTGCCGGAAGGCTTCACCGTGCACGCGCTGGTCGCCAAGCTGCTGAACGACCGCCGCACCATGGCCAAGGGCGAGATGAACCTGGACTGGGGCATGGGCGAGCACCTCGCCTTCGCCACCCTGGTGTCCTCGGGCTACGCCATCCGCATCACCGGCCAGGACTCGGGCCGCGGCACGTTCACGCACCGCCATGCCGTGCTGCACGACCAGAACCGCGAACGCTGGAACGACGGCACCTACATCCCGCTGCAGAACGTCTCGGAAGGCCAGGCGCCCTTCACCGTGATCGACTCCGTGCTGTCCGAAGAGGCGGTGCTGGGCTTTGAATACGGCTACTCCAGCGCCGAGCCCAACACGCTGACTATCTGGGAAGGCCAGTTCGGCGACTTCGTCAACGGCGCCCAGGTCGTGATCGACCAGTTCATCAGCTCCGGCGAAGCCAAGTGGGGCCGCCAGTCGGGCCTGACGCTGATGCTGCCGCACGGCTACGAAGGCCAGGGTCCCGAGCACTCGTCGGGCCGCATCGAGCGCTTCCTGCAGCTGTGCGCCGACAACAACATGCAAGTGGTTCAGCCGACCTCGGCCTCGCAGATCTTCCACGTCCTGCGTCGCCAGATGATCCGCCCGTTCCGCAAGCCGCTGGTGCTGTTCACGCCCAAGTCGCTGCTGCGCAACAAGGACGCCGGCTCGCCGCTGACCGATCTGGCCGGCGGCAGCTTCCGCCCCGTGATCGGCGAAGTGGACGACACGATCGACGCCGCCAAGGTCAAGCGCGTGCTGGCCTGCTCGGGCAAGGTCTACTACGACCTGGTCAACGCCCGCCGCGAGCGTGGCGCCGATAACGTCGCCATCGTCCGTGTCGAGCAGCTGTATCCGTTCGCTCACAAGGCCTTCGAAGCCGAACTGCGCAAGTACCCCAAGGCCACGGAAGTGATCTGGGTGCAGGACGAGCCGCAGAACCAGGGCCCGTGGTTCTACATCCAGCATCATGTGTACGAGAACATGACCGAAGGCCAGAAGCTGGGCTACGCCGGTCGTGCCGCGTCGGCTTCGCCGGCCGTCGGCTACCTGGCCAAGCACCAGGAACAGCAGAAGGCCCTGATCGAGACCGCCTTCGCGCCCAAGTTCAAGGTCATGCTGACGAAGTAAGCACCAAAGCGCGCGGCGGCGCGCCGGAATCAGAACCGGCG